>NZ_MPOR01000019.1:0-113817 GCF_001896155.1 Pseudomonas sp. FSL W5-0203 | reverse complement strand
TCGCCGATGGTAGTGTGGGGTTTCCCCATGTGAGAGTAGGTCATCGTCAAGATTAAATTCCGAAACCCCAATTGCGAAAGCAGTTGGGGTTTTGTTTTGCGCGCTCGAAAAGTGTCCGCCTTGTCCCTCGTACACATGTCAGCCCAAACTCCGACCTGACTGTCCCGACAAATTTGCACAGTTATTTCTGAGCGACACCACTAGAATAGCCACCTAACCATTTTTAGAGTCAGAGCCCTATCTATGCCCGATCCGGTTGATGCCCACGAGGTATCGGATTTACCGCTAGACGATCTGGTGGCATGCCATGAGTGCGACTTGCTGATGCGCAAACCAACGCTCGCCCTCGGCGAAAAAGCCCAATGCCCACGTTGTGGTTACGAGCTATACGCTCATCGGCACAATGTGGTCGAGCGCAGCCTCGCCTTGGTACTGGCAGCCCTGCTGCTGTACATCCCCGCGAACTTTTTGCCCATCATGCAGCTCAATCTACTCGGGCAGTCCTCGGAGGACACCGTGTGGAGCGGCGTGGTCGGCCTGTTCGATACCGGTATGCAAGGCGTTGCCGCCGTAGTGTTCCTGTGCAGCATGGGCATCCCCTTGCTTAAGCTCCTGTGCCAATTGGCAGTGCTGCTCAGCATTCGCTGGAACATCGGTCGCAACTACGGGCTGCTGCTATACCGCATCTACCACCACATGAAGGATTGGGGGATGTTGGAGGTCTACTTGATGGGTGTGCTGGTGGCGATCGTAAAGCTCGCCGATATGGCCTCCATCACCATTGGCCTGGGTCTGGTCTGCTTCGTCAGTTTATTAATAGTCCAAGTTCTGCTTGAGGTGGTGATGTCACCTCATCAGATCTGGCAAGCGCTGTCAGGAGAGGATGACCATGCGGGCGATTGATGCAGGCATTCTGATTTGTACCGAATGCCATGAGTTGAACAAGCAGGAAGCGGATACCGATGAGCAACTCTGCACCCGTTGCGGCGCGTTGATCCATGCCCGTCGCCCTAATAGCCTTACACGCACCTGGGCACTGTTGATCACCGCCGCAATCCTGTATATCCCCGCTAACCTGTTACCCATCATGACGGTCAGCTCCCTCGGGCAAGGCGACCCCAGCACCATCATGTCGGGTGTCATCCAATTGGTGCAGCACGGGATGTTTCCTATCGCTGCCGTGGTGTTCATCGCCAGTATCCTGGTACCGACCTTCAAGTTGGTCGGCATTGGCTTGCTGCTGTTCTCGGTGCAGCGTCACCAGCCACTGTCCGCGCAACAACGCATTGTGATGTATCGCTTTATCGAATTCATTGGGCGTTGGTCCATGCTGGATATTTTCGTGATCGCCATCCTGGTGGCGGTCGTTAACTTTGGGCGACTCGCCAGTGTCGAGGCCAACCTCGGCGCTGCGGCGTTCGCCAGTGTGGTGATCTTGACGATGCTTGCCGCAGTAACTTTCGATCCCCGACTGATTTGGGATAACACGGAGTCGGACGACGACCATGAGTGATTTGCCTAAAGCTAAAACCCGCCCAGCCTCTAACTGGTCGGCCATTTGGGTGTTGCCCCTGATTGCCCTGATCATCGGTGGCTGGCTGGGGTGGCGTGCCTATTCCCAGCAAGGTATCGAGATTCAAGTTCGCTTTGAGAGCGGTGAAGGCATTCAGATCAACAAGACCGAAGTGGTCTACAAAGGTATGACCGTGGGCAAGGTCAAAACCCTGGCCCTGGATGACGAGGGCAGCAATCGCGGGGTGATCGCCACCATCGAGATGAACAAGGACGTTGAGCAGTACCTGAAGACCAACACCCGCTTCTGGTTGGTCAAGCCCAGCGTCAGCCTTGCCGGCATCACCGGCTTGGAAACCCTGGTTTCAGGTAACTACATCGCCGCCAGCCCCGGTGACGGCGAGCCCACGCGCAAGTTCAAGGCGCTCTCCGAAGAACCGCCGTTATCCGACGCCAAGCCCGGCTTGCACCTGACCCTCAAGGCCGATCGCCTGGGCTCGCTGAACCGTGGCAGCCCGGTGTTCTACAAGCAGATTCAGGTCGGCCAGGTTAAAAGCTACCTGCTGTCTGAAGACCAGAGCACCGTCGAGATCAAGGTCTATATCGAGCCGACCTACGCCAACCTGGTGCGCAAACACACGCGTTTCTGGAATGCCAGCGGCATCAGTATCGACGCCAACCTTTCCGGCTTGAAAGTGCGCAGCGAATCCCTCTCCAGCATTGTCGCCGGAGGTATCGCCTTCGCCACTCCTGAAAACCGCAAAGACAGCCCGCCCACCGACCCGAGCCTGCCTTTCCGCCTATACGAAGATTTCGATGCCGCCGCAGCGGGGATCAAGGTCAAGGTCAAGCTCACTGACTTTGAAGGCCTGCAGGCCGGGCGTACGCCGGTCATGTACAAAGGCATCCAGGTCGGCAGCCTGAAAACCCTGAAGATCGATCCGGACCTGTCCAGCGCCAGCGCCGAGCTGACCCTCGATCCATTGGCTGAAGATTACCTGGTCGAAGACACGCAATTCTGGGTGGTCAAGCCGTCCATCTCCCTGGCAGGCATCACTGGCCTGGAGGCCTTGGTCAAGGGCAACTACATCGCGATTCGCCCAGGCGACAAAGGCACCCCGCCACAACGCGAATACGTAGCCCGCGCCAAGGCCCCGCCTTTGGACCTGCGTTCCCCGGGGCTGCACATGGTGCTGCTCACCGACAGCCTGGGCTCGTTGGATGTCGGCAGCCCGATTCTGTACAAACAGGTCAAAGTCGGTTCGGTGCAGAGCTACCAGTTTTCACGCAAGAAAAAACAGCTGGTGATCGGCGTTCATATCGAGAAGGAATACGAAAGCCTGGTCAACGGCTCGACGCGCTTCTGGAATGCCAGCGGCGTCACCCTTACGGGCGGCCTCACCGGCGGCATCCAGGTCAAAAGCGAGTCCCTGGCCAGCCTGATGGCGGGTGGTATCGCCTTCGAAACGCCGGAACCGAATGTGCCATTGAAACATCGCATCCCGCGCTTTCGCCTGTATGCCGACCGTGATGCTGCCAACCAGCACGGCACTCTGGTGACCATCAAAGTCGACCGCGCCGACGGCCTGAGCGCCGGCACACCGGTGCGCTTCAAGGGGTTGGATGTCGGCAAGATCGAAAGTGTCGACCTCAGTGCCGACATGCAGTCGGTGCTGCTCAAGGCGCGTATCACTCAGGTCGCGGACCGCATTGCGCGTACGGGCAGTCAGTTCTGGGTGGTCAAGCCGGAACTGGGCCTGATGAAGACGGCTAACCTGGAGACCCTGGTCACCGGCCAATACATCGAAGTGCAACCGGCCGCGAAAAATGCCGGCCCGCAAAAGAGTTTTGTCGCCCTGGCCCAGCCGCCCGAAGCGGTGCATCAGGAGGCTGGCCTGAGCCTCACACTCAGCGCTGCCCGCCGTGGTTCGCTGAAGGAAGGGGTACCGGTCACCTACCGTGAAGTGACGGTGGGTAAAGTCACCGGCTACGAGTTGGGCCAGACCGCTGACCGCGTGCTGGTGCACATCCTGATCGAACCCAAGTACGCGCCGCTGGTACGCAGTGGCAGCCGCTTCTGGAACACCAGCGGCTTTGGCCTCGACTTCGGCTTGTTCAAGGGCGCGACCGTGCGTACCGAGTCCCTGGAAACGCTGGTGGCCGGCGGGATCGCCTTTGCCACCCCGGATGGCGAGCGCATGGGTAACCCGGCACGGCCGCAGCAGACGTTCCCGTTGTTCGACAAGTTTGAGGATGAGTGGCTGACCTGGGCGCCTAAGATTCCACTCGGTAAATAAACCGAGGCGCGGCTATCGCGGGCAAGCCCGGCTCCCATAGTTGGAATGCATACTTGCTGAAAATGCATATCCCTGTGGGAGCCGGGCTTGCCCGCGATGAGGCCCACAAACACACCGCAAATCCCAAACCGAAAAAAAGGCCGCGATCCAAAGGATCGCGGCCTTTTTGCCTTCAGTACAACCCGTCAGACTTCATCCAGCTCCGGCTCGTCCGCCTGTACATTCATCGTCGCCTTCACCACATCATGGCGACGGATGTACTTCCAGTCCGCCTCATCGATGTAGATCCCGTTCGGCCCGCTGCCGCCTTCCAGGTCAATCGCCACCTGGGCGGACACCTGCGGCTTCACACTGGCCAGGATCGGTACAAAGCCCAATTGCAGGCTGGTTTCCAGCAAGGCGGCCTGGTTCTTCTCATCGATGTCTGCCGCTTCATCGAGGTAGTACGGCAACCGTACGCGACCGGCCTGGTCGCGGTCCATCAAGTGCAGCAACAGGTACATGTTGGTCAGCGCCTTGATGGTCATGGTGGTGCCGTTGGACGCAGCGCCGTCGATGTCGGTATGGATCACCGGCTGGCCGTTGACCTTGGTGATCTCGAACGCCAATTCGAACAAGTCCTTGAGGCCCAACTGGTTATGGTTGGCGGCTACCAGGCGAGCCAGGTATTCCTTGGCTTCTTCGTTCTTGTTGTCCTGTTCGGCGCTCTGGCTGAGGTCGAACACCGAGAGGGTCTCGCCTTCTTCATACTGACCGGCACTGTGGATGATCTGGTCGATATGCTTGAGGGCTTCCTTGTTCGGCGCCAGCACGATGCGAAAGCTCTGCAGGTTGGACACCTGGCGTTTGTTGATCTCGCGGTTGAACAACGCCAACTGGTGTTCAAGGCTGTCGTAGTCGCTGCGGATATTGCGCAGGGTACGGGCGATATCGGTGACCGCCGCACGACGTGCCTTACCAAGCGTCAACGCCTCATCGGTGCGGTGCGCATAAGCGTTGATCAGCAGCTGCAGGCGACGCTCCATGTCATCTTCGCTGTCGAACTTGGCCACGCCCTTGAGACGCACCTGGGCGTACAGCGCTTCGATCTGGCCATCGGCGCGCAGCAAGCCCTGCCAACTGTCCTGATAGTCATTGAGCAGCGGCAGCAGGTTGTCCATGGAGTCGTCGACCGGGTCCATGAATGGCGTGCCGAACGGCAGGCCCGCCGGCAAGAGCTGACGACGGCGCAACGCGTCATCCAGCGTGCGTTGCTTGGCTTCCATGTCACCGATCTGGCGGCCGACCAGTTGCAGCTTGGCCGACAGTTGCTGCACGCGCTCGGTGAACGCATCGCTGGAGCGCTTCAGCTCGTCCTGGGCGGCTTCCATCTGCGCCAGTTGTTCGAGCTTCTCGCCTTCCTCGGCACTCAGGGTCTGGGTGCGGCGGAAGTCTTCCAGGGCCTTCTGGGCGTCCAGCACCTGCTGGTACAGCGCTTCGGTCTGGGTCTTGCTTGCAGCGCGGTCGGACGCCACGGCCTGCTGGGTTTTCAGTTGCTTGAGTTCTTTTTCCAGACGTTCTTTCTGGTCACGCAACGCGGCGCGGTCCGCCAGGGCTTGCAGTGCCGGCGGCTCGATGTGCGAGATATCGATGGACAGCCCCGGCACTTCAAAACGCTCGCCCTTGAAGCCATCGAGGATCTGCTCCAGGGATTTGACCCACTGGCCGTCCTCGTCCAGCGTGATGCCATGTTCGCCCAGCGGCAGGCTGAACAACGAGCTGTTGAACAGGCGCATCAGGCGCTCGACATCCTGCTGCGAGAACTCTTCGCGCAGCTTGGCGTAGCTGTTGTTGTCCGCGTGATCGAGCTGCTGCTTGACCGACTTCAAGCGCTTTTCCAGGTCGCGCAGGCGCTCGTCCAGGTCCTCGGCGCTGAACTGCCGCGACTGCGCCAAGGCGCCCGCCAGTTCATCGTGGGCATCCTTGGCGGCGAGCAATTGCTGCTCCAGCATCTTGACGTCATCCACCAGGGCAAAGCGGTGCTTGAGCACCGACAACTCGCCCAACCAACGCTGGATGCCACTGATTTCCCGCTCCAGGCGCATCAGCTCCTGTGTGCCGCCGCGCTGGTCGTTTTGCAGCGCGTCCTGCTCGTTGCGGTAGTGTTCGGCCTGGATGGTCAGCTCTTCCTTGCGCGCACTGGCGTAGTCCGACCAAGTGCCCAGCAATGAATCCAGCAGTGGCGACAGGCGATGCAGTTTGCCGCGCAGGGCGTCGCGCTGTTTCACGCCATTGGCCAAGGCTTCAACCAAGGGGCCGGCTGCCACCAGCGAGTTGTAGTCCTGCTCCATGCGTCGCACATCGCGGAAGGCTTCTTCACAGGCTGCGATGTAATCGACACTGCCCGAACGCAGGCTGTGTTCGAAGGCATCAAGGAACAGTTGCTTGAGCTTGGCCGCGGTGATTTCGCGCATGTGTAGCAGGTTGATAAACAGCGCGCGGAACGTCTTCAGGCTCTGCTCGCTGGTGGAGCGCAGCGGAATCAGGGTCAGGTCCAGCGGGATCGACGTATGCCCGCCTACCAGCAAGCGCCGCAGCTCATCAGGCTTGAGTTCGTAGGCTTTGAGGCCCTCGCGCTCAAGGTTGGTGAACAGCTCTTTCTGGCGCAGGCAGGTGTCGTTTTTCTGGTAGTGGGCCAAGTCCAGCTTGCCGGCGTAGGCAAAGAACTGGTGACCAAAGCCGCCGCCCGGGCCGCGGCCGACCACGCCGATGACGTGGGGGCCGTGGGGCAGCGAGACTTCTACCAGGATGTAGCTGGTGTCGGTGGCAAAGTAGAAGCGCCGTGATTGTTCCAGGGTGTACTTGCCGAAGCTCATGTCCGACATACGTGCCAGGATCGGGAACTGCAAGGCGTTGATCGAGGCGGATTTACCCAGGTTGTTGGCGCCGTACACCGACAGCGGCTCTTCCAGCGGGAACAACCCCAGGCTGTAACCGGCGGTGTTCAATAGGGCGAAGCGGCGGATGCCGTAGCGTTCCTTACTCATGCGTCGGTCTCCTGTTCTTCGGCAATGGCACGGGCCAGGGCATCTTCTTCGCTTTCCTCAGTGAAGGCGCTCAAATCCAGCGGGTCATCGGTCTTCAGCAGTTTCTCATCGCTGTCTTCGTCGATAATCACCGGTGCTGGCAGTGGCAGTACGCTGTGCACGCTGGCGGCGAGGTCGCGGTCTTGCTGCACCGACAGGCATACATCCAGGAAGCGGTGCATCGGCGGCAGGAAGCGGTAGATACCGTTGTCTTCGCTGGCAAAACCCAGTTGGGTCATGCGGCGCATGATTTTTTCTTCGAGTTCTTCCTGGGTTTGCACCTCGGCCTGGATAAACAGGTCACGGTATTTCTCCAGCAACGAAGGCAATTCATCACGGCCCAGGCTGCCGCCGTCGAGCACGGCAACCGGGTCGCGGCCTTGGTCGGCCAGGTGTTCGACGATGATGAAAGTAAACAAGGCCAGGCGCTGGGCGGTTTTGTTCACCTGCGCGGCAGCCACGGCGGTGTCCGGGACGAAGTAGTAGAAACCGCGGGTATCGCATACCAGCTCAAAGCCCAGCGCCTTGAACAGCGTGCGGTACTGGTCCTGGAAGTTCGACAATTGCGCGTACAGCTCCGGGTCGCGGCGGCTGACGTGGTAACCCTTGAACAGCTCGCGAAAGATCGGCGCCAGTTGGGACAGTTCGGATAGATCAAGATGCATAAGGCGTGCTCGCAGAATTCTCGGTGGCATCGACGCCGGCCGGGAGCAGGGCGAAGGAGCGCAGGCTGACCTGGTGCTCGTGGGTGTGGTAATCGCGACGTTCCAGGCGCTCGCGCTTGAAGCGTTTTTCCCGGGACAGGCGCGAGAACCAGTACAGCAATTCATCGGTGGCGCCGTCCGGTTCCTGCTCCAGCAGCCAGGTCATCAGGTCCGGCATTGGCAACGCGTCTTCGCAGCGTTCAAGCATTTCCTTGACCGTACGCGGTGCGCGCGGGGCTTCGCCTTTGTGCGACTTGTGCGCCTTGGGGAAACGCGCCGGTTTCGGCTCGAAATTCGCCAAGGCGTACACATAGGCTTCGACCTGGCTGGCACTGCCCAAGAAGGTACTTTGCGGCCGCGTGAACATCGGCATCGCCGCTTGCGGCACCGCGTCCAGGCCTTTGCGGCGAATCGCCGACAGGGCCAGCGCCGCACCGCGAGTCACGGCGTTATGCCGGCGTGCTTCTTCACGCAGCGGCAGCAGCAACTCCCGTGCGTGGCGCAAGGTCAGCTGGGCGCTGGTTTGCATTTCGAGAATGCGTGCGTGGGTGCGCAGCAGCATGTCGTCGTCCACCAGGTGGCCAAGACGCTGTTGCTCGGTGAGCATGCGCAGCAGCACGTTTTCCACCTTACGCACGCCTTGCTCGAAGGCGCCGTCGGCGTTCACCAACTGGATCATCGGCTCGACGTATTCGTCCCAGGTCGCCAGTACTTCGGCGTAGCGCTGGCGCAACGGAATCTGGCGGTCGCTGGTCTTGGCGCGGTCAGCCACGGCGGCGAGGGCCTGTTCGTCGTTGGCAAGTTTTTTCAGCACGTCGCGCACGCGCATATCCAGCAGGCGCAGTTGCCGAGCCAGGTCATGGCCGTCGCGGATGTCGAAGGCGTCCTGGATATAACCGGCCAGGCGCTCCAGGTGGCGCAGGTAGGCTTCGATTTCCAGGCACAGGCCAAGCCGGTGCTCCTTGCGAAGATAGGCGAGGAAGTCGTGGATCTGCGCGTTGAGCTCGAAACGGTTCGGGCTCTTGGCGACAGGCACCAGGATATCCAGGCGAATCCACACGTCCAGCAGGCTGGTGATGTCCTGGGGCGTGCTGTCCAGTTGTTGGGCGGCCAATTGCGCGCGCAGCTCGCCCAGGCTCAGGGTGCCTTGGTCGAAGTGTTCGCACAGAGGCTCAAGTAAGGCCCAGTGTTCGGCGAGGGCGCGCAGGACGCGCTTGGGTTCGATCATGGGAATGGCCGGCTGGTTGGCGATTAAAAGTCGCGATTGTACTGCATCAGGCGCGGGATTTATCCACAGCCGGTCAGTGCGCAGTGGGCGATTGTGGCCGAACAGCGGTAGAATCCCCGCTCTTTACTTATCCACAAGTGGCCGAGCTGTGCTTATCGAGTCCCGACGTCGCGCTTACTTGACCGCCATGCAGGTGGTCAACTGGCTGCCCCGCACCGAACTGCCGTTTGCCGCACCATCGCGGCCCGAGTTGTTGCAGGCGCTTGAGCCCTACGAGGCGTTCGAGTCGTCGGGAGAAGAGGCGGCCGCGCCCGTGGCGGTGGTCAAACCCACCCCAGAGACGCGCCCGGCGGTCGAGCGGGCCAAGATCGAAGTGCCGCGCCCTGCGCCGGCGACCAAGGCTGCCAAGGTGGTGGAGGAGGCTGCGCCGGTGGCCAAGGCGCCAGTGGTGCCGCCGCCACGCTTTGCCCTGCAATTGCTGCGGGCCGGGCGTTGCCTGTTGCTGGTGGAACTGCCGACCGGCGAGCGTTTCCAGTCCCGCGACCCGGCCTACCTGTTGCTCAAGGACATGCTGCGCGCCGCCGGCCTGCCCGACAGCCCGCAAATCGTCGGTGAGCCGGTGCGCTGGCCGCTGCTGGTGCGCGGCACCATGGACCAGGGCCCGGAGGCCGCACGAGATTTCGTCCAGGGGTTTGTCTCGGCACGCCTGGAAGACGAGCCCTGCGTGTGCCTGTGGCTGATTGGCCTGCCCGCCGTGCGGTTTGCCGGTGAAGCCAACGCCGAGGCCTGGTACCGCGAGCTGCAGGTTGAAGGCCTGGGGTCGGTGTGGGCGCTGCCGGGCCTGGAATTATTAATGGAAGAGCCACAGCGTAAGGCTGATGTCTGGCAAGCCATGCGCCGGCTGATGGCGCGCTGGAAAACAACTGATGAGTGAGGCTTTATCCTTTCGCCCGATGACCGAGGCTGACCTCGACGCCGTGCTGAAAATCGAATACGCGGCGTTCAGCCACCCCTGGACCCGCGGGATTTTTCTCGACGGGCTGGGCAAGTACCAGATCTGGCTGATGTTCGAAGGCGAGCAGCAAGTGGGGCATGGGGTGGTGCAGATCATCCTCGATGAAGCGCACCTGCTGAACATTACCGTGAAACCGGAAAACCAGGGCCGTGGTTTGGGCCTGGCGCTGCTGGAGCATTTGATGTCGCGCGCCTATGCCGCCAATGCGCGAGAATGCTTCCTCGAAGTGCGGGACAGCAATACCGGCGCGTTTCGCCTGTATGAGCGTTATGGCTTCAACGAGATCGGCCGTCGCCGGGATTACTACCCCGCTGTGGGTGGCCGCGAAGATGCAGTCGTGATGGCCTGCACCCTGGTTGATTAAATACACAGCCCCCTATGTGCAGAGCCTCTGTAGGAGCCGGGCTTGCCCGCGATGACAGACACCCGGTTTTCAAGTAACACCGCAGTGATACCATCGCAGGCAAGCCAGCTCACATAGGGTCAACGCTTGCCGTTCAGTGGGTCCAGATCAGCCAGTTCCGCCTCATCCAGCCCACTCCCGCCGCCAATGTCATTTTCTCTCACGACGCTCAAGTCATAGTCGGCGGCATTGTCTTCGCCTTCCTCCTGCGCATCCCTGGCGCCATCCTCCCGGATCAACGTTTCCGGGCTCATATCGTCATCGGTGGATTCATGATCATCCGTCGAAGCGCCGGTCAGCCCGGCTTCGCGCACCCGTTCGTCGGGCATCAGATGGTCGCGCTCACGGCGCGGCAACTCGTCGCCGATTTCCGCAGTCTGGTCCTGCTCGTCAAAATCCAGCTCGCGCATCTCACCCATGCGGTCTTCGTTGTCATCGATCGGTTCCGGCTGTGTTGCGCCGTAGGGACGTCGTGATTCAGTCATGGCCAATCCTCATACTGTGGGGCTTATAGTGTGTGGACAGGCATGGCAGCCAAAAAATTCAAGCTAATTAGCGCCTGGCGTGACCCGGACGAGGGCTTGTCAGTCACAAACCTGCGCATCATTCCTGAGGCTTCCCTGATGAACGAACTACAAGACCTGCTTGATAACAACGAACGCTGGGCGGATGCGATCAAACAGGAAGATCCCGAATTCTTCGCCAAGCTCGCCCGCCAGCAGACCCCGGAATACCTGTGGATCGGCTGTTCCGATGCCCGTGTACCGGCCAACGAGATCGTCGGCATGTTGCCTGGTGACCTGTTCGTGCACCGCAACGTCGCCAACGTGGTGCTGCACACTGACCTCAACTGCCTGTCGGTGATCCAGTACGCGGTGGACGTGCTCAAGGTCAAACACATCCTCGTCACTGGCCACTACGGCTGTGGTGGCGTGCGTGCGTCGATGCAGGACCGTCAGTTCGGCTTGATCGATGGCTGGCTGCGCACCATTCGCGACCTTTACTACGAAAACCGCGATGTGCTGGCCCAGTTGCCGACCGAAGAAGAGCGCGTGGACCGCATGTGCGAACTCAACGTGATCCAGCAGGTGGCCAACGTCGGCCACACCAGCATTGTGCAAAATGCCTGGCACCGTGGGCAGAGCCTGTCGATCCATGGCTGCATCTATGGCATCAAGGACGGCCGTTGGAAGAGTTTGAACACCACCATCAGTGGCTTTGAGCAACTGCCGCCGCAATACCGCCTGCGTCCGTTGGGCGAAGCCTAGAGCCGTTTGTTTTCGTGCCACCAGGCCAGGCCTTGGGCGTTCAACGGCTCTTTGCTGCCGGTGATCCAACCCCGGCAGTTCAGCTCGCCGCAATGGCAAGCGAACTGCCGGTACAGCGCGTCTTCGGTTATGGCGTAATCCAGGGTCAGCAGGCTGCCTGCGGTAATGGTGTTCAGGGTCCATAGTTCCATGTACGTGGTGTCCAGAAGCACGTTCGGCTTGCAGGAGTGCCGTATCAGGCCGCAGAACCAGCTATCGTACAAGTGGATACGCGACGACAGTTGCAGCGTATGCGAGCGGCGCTCGCTGACTGCGTAGCCTGAAACCAGGGCGATGCGTACTCGACTGTCAAAGTCGATGCGCGCTTTGATTCCACCCCTCTTGCCATTAGGGTATCGCACGACCTTGAATTGTGCGGTCGAGGGGTAACCCTGTTCCACCTGCAGCGTTTCAAAGGGATAGAGGCCGTCATTCACAGCCGCTTTAGCCTTATCCATGGCTCGAGTTTTCATTACTCTCCTGAACGGGGCTGCATGGACCTGCGGACCTGGCGGCCAGTCTTGCAGCAAATGGGCGCGGCCCAAGATTCGCCGAAGTGGGATCCGATTTCTACTGTCAAAGTTGACAGTAGAAACGGTTTATTCACCTTAAAGCGCAGGGGCCGTGACGGTGGGGGCGGCATTTCTCAGCTGTTTCAACTGCGCCTTGATGGGCGCTGTGGCGCACTTGGCGTTGGCCTGCTCGGGTGTCAGGTGGCGCACCGAGGTGTAGAACAACTCACACGTCTGCTCCTTGCGAGTGACCTGCCACGTGTTCTGGCAGGCCTTGAGCAATACATTTGCATCGCTGGCGGGCTTCTGGCCCATGCCGGCTTGCCAGCAGGCGGCGCTCAAGTCCTGGCCCATCACTTTCAAGCCGGCGTCGTCGGCTTTTTGCTCGTCACCGTCATAGCTGTCGGGGCTGGCGGCATACCAAATGTAGCTGGGGTGGTTGGCGCCCAATACCGAGACGGTTTTGCCAGGCTCCGGGCTGATCTGCGCCAGGCTCAGCACGCCCACGGTTTGCCCGTATTGTTGCTGGATCCAGCTACGCACCGGCGCGCCGAAGGCCACCATCGGCAATGCGCCGCCAGGGCGCAGGCTCAGCTCCTTGACCATGCGGGTCTGGTAGTCGGTGAAATACCCGTAGACGGTTTCCAGGTCTTTGCCGGCATTGGACGGTGCAGCGATGGGCGCGATATCGATGATGGTCTGGTACGCCGGCGTTTCCGTGGCCGGTACGCCATTTTCGCTTAACAAGGTGGCCCAGCGGTCGGTGGTGGCCGATTCCAGGTAATCCTGAGCCTGGGTCAGCGAGTAATCCGGAGGGAAGTGCAACAGCTCAATGCTTTTGCGGTTTTCCAAGGCCATGCCTAACGGCAGGAACAGGTACCAGTTGTAGGCCCATTTGCCATCGCTGTTGAGCTGGCGCGCACCTTGGTAAGCCAGGTCGGCGGTATTGAGCAGCGTGGTCAGTGGCTGGCCGTAACCGTCTGGCACGCCGCTGAAGGTCGCCATGACCTGACCGTCGTGGGTCTTCACACTGACCTTGGCCCGGCTGTAACCATCACGTTGCAGGCTCTGGTTCAAATAGTGTTCGGCGGTCTGCTCCAGTGACCATGGCCGAAAGCAGATCACGTTGCAGTTATTGGGGTACGCGAACAACTGGGTGACGCGCTGCGTGCTGCCCAGTGGCACCTCGATGTCGGCCTGTACGACCGCACTCGCCAGTAGTGCGGCGAAGGTGAAGGACAGCCTGGTCGGTTTAAACATAGTCAACTCCTTGTCAGCGAAGCCCGTCTGCGCGGGATGGAAGCCCACCTGCACACAGTAGCGGCTGACCAGGAAAATCGCGTGTTAAATCGCCCGGCATGTCGTTATTGGATAAGCCCCTACAGGCTGAACTGCAGAGCATTGCTCAGATCGCCCATGGGCTTCTGGCCGCGCGCGATCATCGCGTCATCACGCTGCTTGAGGCCGTCCAGGGTCTCCAATTGGAACACCCGGGTGATCAAACGCAGGATCGATGCCGTGTCGTACACCGTATGGTCCACCGTGCCTTTGCGGGCAAACGGCGACACCACCAGCGCCGGCACCCGCGAGCCTGGGCCCCAGCGGTCACCCAGGGGCGGCGCCACGTGGTCCCACCAGCCGCCGTTTTCATCCACGGTCACCACCACCACCATGTTTTTCCACTGCGGGCTTTCTTGCAGCACCTTCAAGGCGCGGGCGATATGGCGGTCGCCCGAGGCCACGTCGGCATAACCGGCGTGCATGTTCAGGTTGCCCTGGGGTTTGTAGAAGCTCACGGCGGGCAGCTTGCCGGACTGGGCGTCGGCGAAGAACCGGTTGGTGCTCGACTCATCGCCCAAGCCACCGTCGCGCAAGCGCTTGGCACGTTCTGCGGGGTTTTGCGGCCCTTGCTGTTTGAAGTAATTGAACGGCTGGTGGTGGTACTGGAAATTCGGAATCTTGGGGATGCCGCCGGAGTCCTTGAACTGCTCCAGGGTGGCTTGCCACGCACCGGCGTACCAGGCCCAGTCGATGTTCTTCTTCGACAGCTTGTCGCCAATATGCTCGTGGGTTTGCGGCACCAGCACATTGGGCAGGTCGGGCTTGGAATAATCCGGGTTCTGCGGGTCGCGGATCCAGGTGGGCCAGTAGGGCGGGGCCAGGGTGTTTACCCCGTAACCATCGGGTGTCAGTGCGCTGGGGCCGAATTGCGGCGGGCCGGTCATGGCGCTGGCCGGTGACGTGTCCAAGGGTTTGAGGCGTGTGCCGCGAGGGTCATCGCTTTGCAGCGTGGCGATCTGCGCTTTGGCCACCGACTGCGCGGCATTGGGATAAAACGGCGCGGTGGCGCTGATCAGGTACTGGTGGTTAAGGAACGAACCACCAAACGCGCCCTGGAAGAAGTTATCGCACAGCACAAACTCCTTGGCCACGTCCCACAGGCGCAGGGCATAACGGCTCTGGGCGTAATGGCCCATCACCAGCCCACCGGAATCACCCCAGGCGACAAAACCATCATTCTTGCCGCCGTTGATCTGCATCTGGTTCTGGTAGAACACGTGCCACAGGTCGCGGGTCACCAGGCTCAATGGCAGGTCTTCGCCCTGCGGGCCTTTGAGGGCGAAGGGTGCGTTGGGCAGGTTTTGCTGAAATTGCACTTCACTGGGGTAAGTCACCCCGTCCACCGTTTGCGGGCCGACCTGCAACACACCGCCCCAGCTCGGTGGCAGGGCAGGCAATACGCTGCCATCGCGGTCGCGCTGCTGGAAGTCCTTGGCGGTTAACGCCGACAGCGGTTGCTCCACCCCGGGGAAATCTGCAAACAGGTTGTTGAAGCTGCGGTTCTCGGCGTAGATCACCACCACGGTCTTCACCTGCTCGCGCAATGCCTTATCCAACTCCTGAGGCGTGAGCGGCCGGGTCACGGGTGGGCTCGGTGCTTCGCTGGTATTGCCGCAGGCACTCAAAGTCGCACCCACGCCCAACACCGCCGCACCGCCGAGGAAGCGCCGGCGGCTGGTGTCTACCGTCGGTTGGATGGCGGAATCGGAGGAGGGAAGGTCTTCGTGCTCATCACTCATTGCGGGGGAGTCCTTGGCGAGATGTTGCAAGATATTTCGCAGGACGGTAGCAACGGAATGTGACGGAACAAAGACAGGTTTAAGAGCGCTACAAAACAAACTGTGGGAGCGGGCTTGCTCGCGAATGCGATGGATCAGTTAATGAATCCGCTGACTGACACTCCGCATTCTCGAGCAAGCCCGCACCGACCCCTTTTAAGGCATCACAGGCGGCAAATACTTCAGCGTCGTCCCCAACGCCCACAGCAAAAACAACACCAGCGGCGTATGCACCAGCAACTGCACAAACGAAAACCCGATCAAATCCCGCGCCTTCAGCCCCAGCACACCCAGCAACGGCAACATATAAAACGGGTTGATCAAGTTCGGCAGCGCCTCGGCGGCGTTGTAGATCTGCACCGCCCAGCCCAGGTGGTATTGCAGGTCATTGGCCACTTGCATCACGTACGGCGCTTCGATGATCCACTTGCCGCCGCCCGAGGGGATGAAGAAACCCAGCACCGCCGAATACACGCCCATCAGCAGGGCGTAGGTGTCGTGGGAGGCGATGGAGGTGAAGAACGTCGAGATATGGTGCGCCAGGGTCTGGCCGTCGCCGCCCTTGACCACGGTCATCAGTGCGGCGATCGAACCGTACAGCGGGAACTGGATCAGCACGCCGGTGGTGGTCGGCACCGCACGGGCCACGGCATCGAGGAAGCTGCGTGGGCGCCAGTGCAGCAGCGCGCCCACCATGATGAACAGGAAGTTATAGGTATTGAGCCCCGAGATGGCGCTGATCGCCGGCTTGGTCGAGAACTCATGGAACAGCCAGCCGGCCGCCAGCAACGCCAGCAGAATCGTCAGCAACGGGCTGTGTTCCAGCCATTCACCGGGGCGCGTCGGCGCCTGCGGCTTGGGCAGGTTGAAGGCCGGGTCAATGCCGCAGGCCTTGGCATCCCGGGCGCTGTTGGGGCCAGGCGCGGTGGCGTAGGCGATGATCAGCGACACTACGATCAGCGCCAGCAACAGCACGCCGGATTGCCACAAAAAAATGGTCTCGGTGAACGGGATCATCCCAGTGATCGACAGGATCGACGGCGGCAAGCTGGCCGGGTTGGCCTGCAACTGCGCGGCCGACGACGACAGCCCTAGCGCCCATACGGCCCCCAGGCCAAGGTACGCCGCCGCGCCAGCGGCGCGGTAGTCCATGCGCAAGTCCGTGCGTCGGGCCAATGCCCTTACCAACAAACCGCCGAACACCAGGGACAGGCCCCAGTTAAGCAATGAAGCCACCATGGAAATCAACGCCACCCAGGCCACGGCCGAACGGCCATTCTTGGGAATACGTGCCAGGCGGTCGATCAACTTCACTGCCGGCGGTGAACTGGCGACCACGTAACCGCCGATCACCACAAAGGCCATCTGCATGGTGAACGGGATCAGGCTCCAGAACCCATCGCCAAATGCCTTGGCCGCTTCGGCCGGTGCGGCGCCCATGCCCAGGGTCGCCACGGCGACGATGATCACGGCAAGGGCGGCAAACACCCAGGAGTCAGGAAACCAGCTCTCGGCGAAGTTGGAGCAACGCAGGGCAAATCGGGCATAGCGGCTGTCTTCGATAGCATCGGCCACGAGTCTTTCCTCTTGTAGTTATTATGGGGTTTGGCAGTTTTACGGCATGTTCCTCTACGGCCATTGATTTGGGAATGTAGTTATCTTCAACGATCAATGAGGAAAACAAATATATCCGCCGCGATTGCCATCGATGGGCTCAGCTCATAACCTGCACGCCATTTTGTTTGTCTGCCGAGCCTGCACATGACTGCCACCTTTTCCCCACGGGCGCAGCGTTTTTCCCGCTCCGACTACAAAACCCTGGGCCTGGCCGCCTTGGGTGGAGCCCTGGAAATCTACGACTTCATTATCTTCGTGTTCTTTGCGCTGACCCTCAGCCAACTGTTCTTCCCCCCAGAAATGCCCGAGTGGCTGCGCCTGCTGCAAAGCTTTGGCATCTTCGTCACCGGTTACCTCGCCCGTCCACTGGGCGGCATCCTGATGGCGCACTTTGCAGACCACCTGGGACGCAAGCGCGTCTTCAGCCTGAGCATTCTCATGATGGCCTTGCCCTGCCTGCTGATCGGCGTCATGCCGACCTATGCGCAAATCGGCTATTTCGCCCCGCTGATCCTGCTGGCGCTGCGCGTGCTGCAAGGCGCAGCGGTGGGCGGCGAAGTGCCCAGCGCCTGGACCTTCGTCGCCGAGCACGCGCCGCGTCACCATCGTGGCTATGCCTTGGGTTTTTTGCAGGCCGGCCTGACCTTCGGTTACCTGCTGGGGGCGCTGACCGCCACCTTGCTCGCGCAAGTCTTCAGCCCCGCCGAAATCCTCGACTACGCCTGGCGCTTCCCCTTCCTGCTCGGCGGCGTATTCGGCGTGATCGGCGTATGGCTGCGCCGCTGGCTCAGTGAAACCCCGGTATTCCTGGAGATGCAGGCGCGTCGCCAGGCCGCTGCCGAAATGCCCTTGCGCACCGTGCTGCGCGACCATCGCGCCGTGCTGCTGCCGGCGATGATCCTCACCTGCGTGCTGACGTCTGCCGTGGTGGTGCTGGTGGTCATCACCCCGACCATGATGCAGAAGACCTTCGGCATGAGCCCCAGCCACACCTTCGCTCTGAGTGCCCTGGGCATCGTCTTCCTGAATATCGGCTGCGTCCTCGCTGGCCTGCTGGTGGACCGCATCGGCGCGTGGCGCGCGGTATTGGTCTACAGCCTGTTGCTGCCGGTGGGCATTGCGCTGCTGTACGCTAGCCTGATCGCCGGCGGCGTGTGGCTCGGCGCGGCGTATGCCGTGGCGGGCCTGAGTTGCGGCGTGGTGGGCGCGGTGCCGTCGGTGATGGTCGGGCTGTTTCCGGCGCAGGTGCGGGTGTCGGGCATTTCCTTCACCTACAACATTGCCTACGCACTCTGGGCAAGTACTACACCGTTGTTGTTGATCGCGCTGATGCCAACCAGCCCGTGGATCTGCGTGGGGTATTGCGTAGTGATGGGGGCGGTTGGGGTAGCGAGTGTGGCGCTGTTTGGCAAGCGCCACACCTTGGCCGCCTGAGGGTCAGGTCAGGAAGTGCCAGAGCAACAAGGTACCCGCCAACCCAACCACCGAAACAATCGTCTGCAGCACCGACCACACCCAGATCGTCTGCTTCAACTGCAAGCCAAAGTACTCACGCACCATCCAGAATCCGGCGTCGTTGACGTGGCAGAAGAACACCGAGCCGGCGCCGATGGCCAGGGCGACCAATGAGCTTTGAGTCGCCGCCAACCCGGCCATCATCGGCGCGAGGATGCCGGCGGTCGTGGTGGTGGCCACGGTGGCCGAACCGGTGGCCTGGCGCAGGGCCACGGCAATCAGCCAGGCCAGCAGCAAGTAGGGCATGTGCGCGCCTTCGGCGACTTTGCTGATGGTCTGGCTGACGCCGGCGTCCAGCAGGGTTTGCTTGAGGCCGCCGCCGGCGCCGATGGTCAGCAGCAGTACGGCGATAGGCGCCAGGGCTTTGCGCAGGGTGTTGCCGACGTCGGCGCGTGGCATGCCCGCCGCCCAACCCAGGCAGACGACCGCGGCGATTACGGCCAGGCCGAGGGCGACCAGCGGTTCACCGAGGAATTTCAAGGTCAGGGCGAGGGTGCTTTCCGGCGCCAACGCGACTTTGGCCAAGGTGCTGCCGAGCATCAGGATCACCGGCAACAGAATGATCAGCAATGACACACCGAAGCTCGGCTGGCGCGGGGCCTTGGGCGGTGCGCTGAACAAGGCGCCGATATCCGCCGGTTCATCCATGTGCAGGCGCTTGGACAGCCAATTGCCATACAGCGGCCCTGCCAGGATCACGGCCGGCACCGCCAGGCAAAAGCCCAGCAACATGGTCAGGCCCAGGTCGGCGTGCAATGCGCCCACGGCGATTAGCGGCCCCGGATGCGGCGGCATCAAGGCATGCAGGGTGGTCATGCCCGCCAGCGCAGGGATGGCGATTTTCAGCAATGGCTGGTTTGAACGCTTGGCCATCACAAAGATGATCGGCACCATCATCACCAGGCCCACTTCGAAGAACAGCGGCAGGCCGATCACCATGGCAACCAACGCCATCACCCAGGGCAATGACTTGCCTTTGCCCAGCCCGAGCAACGTGGTGGCAATACGGTCGGCCGCGCCGGATTCGGCCATCAGCGCGCCGAGCATCGCACCCAGGGCAATGATGATCCCGGCTTCGCCGAGAATCGCCCCGGCGCCTTTACTGAACGCCTTTGCCACTTCTTCCGGCGGCAGGCCGGCGCCGACCCCGGCGATAAAGGTGCCGATCAAAATCGACAGGAAGGGCGGCAGTTTGGTCGCGCTGATCAGCACAATGATGCTGGCGATCGCCAACAGCACGCAGAGCATGAGGCGGGTGTCGTGAACCATCCACGCGGCAGTCGATAACTCCAAGACGGGACTCCTTATCGAGCAGGTTGGCTAATATGTTTCTTTTTGTTTCAGCCTGAAAAGCATACCTGATAGCGCTCCCCCAACGCGTGCATGAACGATTTTGGTGCGCCCGAAGCTAACGACGCTCTGGCGCTCAGATGACAATTTTGCAAACCATGCCAGTGGAACTGGCCTATAGCTCTATGATCCGCCCCATCCCAACCCACGAGGACATTTCATGAGCGCAGGACACAGCCACGCCCAAGTACGCGCCGGCCACGAACGCAAGTTATGGATCGCCCTGGGGCTGACCGGCAGTTTCATGCTGGCCGAAGTCATCGGCGCCTTTGTCACCGGCAGCCTGGCGCTGTTGTCCGATGCAGCGCACATGATGACCGACGCCCTGGCCCTGGCGATTTCCCTGGTGGCGATCCAGGTCGCCAAGCGCCCGGCAGACCGCAAGCGCACCTTCGGTTATGCGCGGTTCGAGATCCTGGCGGCCGCCTTCAATGCATTACTGCTGTTCGCCGTGGCGTTCTACATCTTGTACGAGGCTTACCAGCGGCTGCAGGTGCCCGCCGAAATCCAGTCCACCGGCATGCTGGTGATTGCGCTGCTGGGGCTGGTGGTCAACCTGATCTCCATGCGCCTGCTCAGCGCTGCCAGTGGCGAGAGCCTTAACGTCAAGGGCGCCTACCTGGAAGTCTGGAGCGACATGCTGGGCTCCGTCGGCGTGATCATTGCCGCGCTGGTGATCATGTTCACTGGCTGGGGTTGGGTTGACTCCGTGGTCGCGGCCGCCATTGGCTTTTGGGTATTGCCGCGCACCTGGACGTTGCTCAAGGCGAGCATGAACATCCTGCTGCAAGGTGTGCCGGAGGGTGTGAACATCGAGCAGGTGGAGCAGGCCATCCGCAGCGTGCCGGGGGTCAGGGACGTGCACGACCTGCATATCTGGGCCCTCACCAGTGGCAAGAACGTGCTGAGTACGCATCTGGTCGCGGATGCGTCCCAGGGCACTGAGCAACAGATCCTCAGCCGAGTGACGGAGTTACTGCACGAACAGTTCGATATTTCCCACGCCACGATCCAGGTCGAGGGCGAGGGTTTTCAACATGACGATCACGACGAAGTGCATGCCTGAGCCTGGCTAACGGATTTGTAATCTTTCGCCCACGGCCCTGATAAGTACCGAAAGCTACATTGCCCCCGCTGGGAAACCTCAGCGACTTCATGGGCGTGGAACTCTCGTTATGGCAATTTTTGTTAGAACACTGTTGGGGGCGGCGGCATTGGTAGTGTGGATATCCGCAAACGCCGCCCAGACACAACCCCTCACCCTCGATGCTGCCTTGCAAACCGCCTTCGCCAACAACCCGGACCTGGCGGCCGCACAATGGGAAATCGACATCGCCGAAGGCGGCCGCCAACAGGCCGGCTTGATCCCCAATCCGGTGGCCTCCTGGGACGCCGAAGACACCCGCCGCAACAGCCGCACCACCAGCATCAAACTCAGCCAGACCCTGGAACTGGGCGGCAAGCGCGGTGCGCGTATCGAAGTGGCCACCCGCGCCCAGGATGCCGCCGCGCTGACCCTGGAGCAGCGTCGCAACTTGTTGCGCGCCGAGGTCATCGACAGCTACTACGGCGCCCTGCGTGCCCAGGAACGCCTCGACCTGGCGCAACGCTCCATGACGCTTGCCGAACGCGGCCTGGTGGTCGCCAACGGGCGCGTCACTGCTGGCAAGTCGTCACCCGTGGAAGCCACTCGCGCCCAGGTGCAGGTGTCGCAAATCCGCCTGGAATTGAACCGCGCCCGGATTGGCCTCACTGACGCCTACCGTCGTCTGGCCACCAGCACCGGCAGCGCCGCCACCGACTTCCAGGTCGTCGCCACGCCAAGCACTTCCGTACCGGCGTTACCCGCCGCCGCGCCATTGTTGGCACGCCTTGAGCAGACCGCCGAATTGCGCCTGGCCGAACTCAACATTGTGCAGAACGAAGCCAGCGTGGGCCTGGAAAAAGCCCAGCGCATTCCGGACCTGGACGTGTCCATCGGCAGCCAATACGACGCCAGCGTGCGCGAACGGGTGAACCTGGTGGGCGTGTCGATGCCGATCCCGTTGTTCAACCGCAACCAGGGCAACATCCTCGCGGCCACTCGACGCGCCGACCAGGCCCGCGACCTGCGCAACGCCGCCGAACTGCGCCTGCGCACCGAAACCCGCCAGGCCCTGGACCTGTGGCAAACCGCGAACACCGAAGTGCGCGCGTTCAACCAGCAGATCCTGCCCGCCGCACAAAGTGCGGTAGACAGCGCCACCCGTGGCTTCGAGATGGGCAAGTTCAACTTCCTCGACGTGCTCGACGCCCAGCGCACCTTGATCGCGGCCCGCACCCAATACCTTGCGGCCACCGCCCAGGCCACCGAGGCCTGGGTACGCATCGAACGCATTTACGGCGACCTCGCCCGCTTTTGATTTTTCCTGGAGTCTCCTGATGAACAAAAAACATGGCATGGCGCTCGCCGTCGCCCTGGGCCTGATGCTTTCCGGCTTCGCCCACGCCGAGGAAGAAGAAGGCAAGCTCGAACTCACCGAGCAGCAGATTCAAGCCGCCGGCATCCAGTTGGCCCAGGCGCAACCGCGTGCCATCAGCACCGTGCTGACGCTGCCGGGCGAGGTGCGTTTTGATGAAGACCGTACCTCCCACATCGTGCCCCGTGCGGCGGGCGTGGTGGAGGCGGTGAAGGTCAACCTGGGCCAGTCGGTGAAGAAGGGCGAACTGTTGGCGGTGATCGCCAGCCAGCAGATTTCCGACCAGCGCAGCGAATTGGCCGCCAGCGAGCGGCGGGTCGAACTGGCGCGCACTACCTTCAAGCGCGAGCGTCAGTTGTGGCAGGACAAAATCTCTGCCGAACAGGATTACCTGCTGGCGCGGCAAACTCTGCAAGAAGCCGAAATCGCCCTGAACAATGCGCGGCAAAAAATGACTGCCCTCAGCGGCACTGCCGTATTGGCCGGCGGCAATCGTTATGAACTGCGTGCGCCCTTCGCCGGTGTGGTGGTGGAAAAACACCTGGGGGTGGGCGAGGTGGTCAGTGAAACCAGCAATGCCTTCACCCTCTCGGACCTGTCCCAGGTGTGGGTCACCTTCGGCGTATTTCCCAAAGACTTGAACAAGGTTCGCGTGGGCAAACCGGTGAAAGTCAGCTCGACGGAAATGGGCACCGAAGTGCTGGGTACCGTGGCCTATGTGGGCAACTTGCTCGGTGAGCAGACGCGCACCGCTACCGTGCGGGTGACGGTCCCCAACCCTGACGACGCCTGGCGCCCGGGCTTGTTCGTGGCCGTGCAAGTGGCCACCGATACCTACCAGGCCAAGGTCACCGTGCCGCAAACCGCTATCCAGACCGTCGAGGACAAACCCTCGGTGTTTGTGCGCACGGCGGACGGCTTTATCACCCGCCATCTTGAACTGGGCGTCAGTGAAAACGGTTACGTCGAAGTGCGTAAAGGCCTGGAGGCCGGCGCGCTGGTGGCGACGGCTGGCAGCTTCATCCTCAAGTCCGAACTGGGCAAAGGCTCGGCCGAACACGCCCATTGATCCTGCGAGTGATTCCCCATGTTTGAGCGCCTTATCCAATTCGCCATCGAGCAGCGCATCATCGTGTTGCTGGCGGTGCTGTTGATGGCCGGTGTCGGCATCGCCAGCTATCAGAAACTGCCCATCGACGCGGTACCTGACATCACCAACGTACAGGTGCAGATCAACTCGGCGGCGGCCGGTTTTTCGCCGCTGGAAACCGAGCAGCGCGTCACCTTTCCCATCGAAACCGCCATGGCCGGCCTGCCGGGCCTGCAGCAGACGCGTTCGCTGTCGCGTTCCGGTTTGTCCCAGGTCACGGTGATTTTCAAGGACGGCACCGACCTGTTCTTTGCCCGCCAACTGGTCAACGAGCGTCTGCAAGTGGCGCGCGAGCAATTGCCCGACGGCATCGAAACTGCGATGGGGCCGATTTCCACTGGCCTGGGGGAAATTTTCTTATGGACCGTCGAAGCCGAGGACGGTGTGCGCAAAGAGGACGGTACGCCTTACACCCCCACCGACCTGCGGGTGATCCAGGATTGGATCATCAAACCGCAGCTGCGCAACGTGCCAGGCGTGGCCGAGATCAATACCATCGGCGGCTTCGCCAAGGAATACCAGATTGCGCCAGACCCCAAGCGCCTGGCCGCTTACAACCTGACCCTCAACGATCTGGTCACGGCGCTGGAGCGCAACAATGCCAACGTCGGCGCCGGTTACATCGAGCGCAGCGGCGAACAGTTGTTGATCCGCGCGCCGGGCCAGGTGGCGTCTATCGACGACATCGCCAACATTGTCATCACCACCTCGGACGGCACGCCGATCCGCGTGCGCAATGTGGCCCAGGTCGACATTGGTCGTGAGCTGCGTACCGGCGCCGCCACCGAAAACGGCCGTGAGGTGGTGCTGGGCACGGTGTTCATGTTGATCGGCGAGAACAGCCGCAGCGTGTCCCAGGCGGTGGCGAAAAAGCTTGAGGAGATCAACCGCTCGCTGCCCGAAGGCGTGGTGGCTGTCACTGTTTACGACCGCACCAACCTGGTGGAAAAAGCCATCGCCACGGTGAAGAAAAACCTCTTCGAAGGTGCATTGCTGGTGGTGGCGGTGTTGTTCCTGTTCTTGGGTAATATCCGTGCAGCGCTGATCACGGCGATGGTGATTCCGCTGGCGATGCTGTTCACCTTCACCGGCATGTTCACCAACAAAGTCAGCGCCAACCTGATGAGCCTGGGCGCGCTGGACTTCGGCATTATCGTTGACGGTGCGGTGGTGATCGTCGAGAACGCCATCCGCCGTCTGGCTCATGCGCAACACCGTCATGGCCGGTTGCTGACCCGCAGTGAACGCCTGCACGAAGTGTTCGCCGCGGCCAAGGAGGCGCGACGCGCGCTGATCTTCGGGCAGTTGATCATCATGGTGGTGTACCTGCCGATCTTCGCCCTCACGGGCGTGGCCGGGAAGATGTTCCACCCCATGGCCTTCACGGTGGTGATTGCCTTGCTCGGCGCGATGATTCTGTCGGTGACCTTCGTACCGGCGGCGATTGCGTTGTTTGTCACCGGCAAGGTCAAGGAAGAAGAAAACATTGTGATGCGCAGTGCACGCCGGGTGTATGACCCGGTGCTCAACTGGGTGATGGTGCGTCGGCCCTTGGTGTTCGGCCTGGCCGCACTCACCATCGTCGTCTCGGGTCTGGTTGCCAGCCGCATGGGCAGTGAATTTATCCCCAGCCTCAGCGAAGGCGACTTTGCCCAGCAGGCGCTGCGTGTGCCCGGCACCAGCCTGACCCAATCGGTGCAGATGCAGCAGCAACTGGAAAAAACCTTACTGGCCCAAGTGCCGGAAATCGAGCGGGTGTTTGCACGCACCGGTACGGCGGAAATCGCCTCCGACCCGATGCCGCCGAATATTTCCGACAGCTACGTGATGCTCAAACCCAAGGACCAATGGCCGAACCCGAAGAAGTCCCGCGAGGCAATTATCGCTGACATCCAACGGGCCAGCGCGATTGTGCCGGGCAGCGTGTATGAGCTGTCGCAGCCGATCCAGTTGCGTTTCAACGAGCTGATTTCCGGAGTGCGCAGCGATGTGGCGGTGAAGGTGTTTGGCGATGATATGGCGGTGCTCAACCAGACAGCTGGGGAAATCGCCGAGACCTTGCAGAAGCTCAACGGCGCCTCGGAAGTGAAGGTGGAACAGACCTCCGGCCTGCCGGTGCTGACCATCAATATCGACCGCGACAAGGCCGCTCGCTTTGGCCTGAATGTAGGTGATGTGCAGGACACCATCGCCGTCGCGGTCGGTGGGCGCCAGGCCGGTACGCTGTACGAGGGTGATCGGCGTTTTGATATGGTGGTGCGCTTGTCCGATACGTTGCGCACCGATATCGACGGCTTGTCACGCCTGTTGATCCCGGTGCCGGCGCTGGCGAGTAGTACCTCGGGGCAGTTGGGCTTTATCGCCTTGTCCCAGGTTGCCAGCCTCGACCTGGTGCTGGGCCCCAACCAGATCAGCCGCGAGAACGGCAAGCGCCTGGTGATCGTCAGCGCCAACGTGCGCGGGCGCGATATCGGCTCGTTTGTCGAGGAGGCCGAAGCCGCCATCACCACCCAGGTGAAAGTCCCTGCCGGTTACTGGACCACCTGGGGCGGCCAGTTCGAACAGTTGAAGGAGGCTTCTGAACGCTTGCGCATCGTGGTGCCGGTGGCCTTGCTGTTGGTGTTCGGGTTGCTGTTCATGATGTTCAACAACCTCAAGGACGGTCTGCTGGTGTTTACCGGCATCCCATTCGCGCTCACCGGCGGGATCATGGCGCTGTGGCTGCGCGATATTCCGTTGTCGATTTCAGCGGGGGTGGGCTTTATCGCCTTGTCGGGCGTGGCGGTGCTTAATGGCCTGGTGATGATCGCCTTCATCCGAAACCTGCGCGAGGAAGGCCGCTCATTATCGGTGGCGATCCACGAAGGCGCGTTGACCCGTCTGCGCCCGGTGCTGATGACCGCGCTGGTGGCGTCCCTGGGGTTTATCCCCATGGCGCTCGCCACCGGCACCGGTGCCGAAGTGCAGCGCCCATTGGCGACAGTGGTGATTGGCGGGATTATTTCTTCGACCTTGCTGACCTTGCTGGTGCTGCCGGCGTTGTACCAATGGGCTCATCGCCGCGATGAAGAGACCGCCTGACAACCGTGAAAACGCCGCAACCCCCCTGGGGGAGCGGGCTTGCTCGCGAATGCGCCGGGTCAGTCGATACCTGTACTGACGGATACACCGCCTTCGCGGGCAAGCCCGCTCCCACAGGGGGCCAACGGTGCTTCCAGAGCCTGGGGAAACACCAGGCTGAACCGCGTAAAACGCCCAGGCTGGCTGGTGACATGAGCATGCCCCTGATGCAAATGCATGATCGATTTCACGATGGCCAGCCCCAGCCCGGTGCCGCCCTCGGCACGGGTACGGCTGCTGTCGGCGCGGTAGAAACGTTCGAACAGGTGCGGCAGGTGGTGCGCTTCAATGCCTCGCCCCGGGTTGCCCACCGACAGCGATACGCTCTGCTCGTAGGTCTCCACCAACAGCAACACGGTAGAGGCCTCGGGTGTGTGGCGAATGGCATTGGAGAGCAAGTTGGAAATCGCCCGCTGGATCATCAGCCGATCGCCCGTCACCCAGGCATCGCCGCGCAGGCTCAGGGTGATGTGTTTGTCTTCGGCACTCAGGGCAAACAACTCCATCACCCGCTGGGCTTCCTGCGCCAGGGACACCTCGGTGAATGAGGCCCGGGCCGCCGGGTGGCTGACCTGCGCCAGAAACAGCATGTCGCTGACAATCCGCGCCAGGCGTTCGAGCTCTTCGGTGTTGGATTCCAGCACCGCCTTGTATTCCTGCGGCGGGCGCTGGCGCGACAGGGTCAACTGGGCCTTGCCCATCAGGTTGGTCAAGGGCGCGCGCAGTTCGTGGGCCAGGTCATCGGAGAATTGCGAGAGTTGCTGCACCCCGGCGTCCAGGCGGTCGAGCATCACGTTGATGCCGTGGGCCAGTTCACCCAGTTCGTGGGGCAGGTTGTCCACAGACAAGCGATGGGTGAGGTCTTGGGTGGTGACTTTCGCCGCCACCTGGCTGAACTGCTTCAACGGTGCCAGGCCCCGTTGCACCAGCCACCAGGCGCCCATGCCAATCAGTATCAGCAGTAGCGGCAACGCAATCAGCGTGGCGCGCAGGTAGGCACTGAGCAATGCCTGGTCGTCCATGCGGTCCAGGGACAGCAGCACCCGCACGCGTTCACCGTTGGCCAGGCGCATCAAGCTGGAGGCACTGAGTATCTGGTTGCCGTAGCTGTCGACCCAATTGAGGTAGCCCAGGGTTTCCCGTGGCTTGAAGTCGGTGAGCAGTGGCTCCTGGGGCTTGCTGCCGACGTTCAGCAGCACGCTGTTATCGGGCGCGGTACCGACGATGGTCAGGTGGAAATTGTCGTGGCCGATCACCAGGTCCATCAGCGAGTGCGGCCGGCCGCGAATGGCATGGGCGTCCAGGCCCAGGGCCAGGCTGTGCTGGATCTGTTCCATCTTGCTTTCCAGGTTCTTGCGCGCGAGTTTTTCCAGCTCATGGGTGAGGGCCAGGTAGGCCAGGGTCGCTAGCAGCAAAACCAGGCCAGCGCCCATCATGCTGACCGTCAGGCCCAGGCGCATCGACAGGCTGCCGGTCTTCATGGGCGCGCTTCCAGCACGTAGCCCACGCCGCGAATAGTGTGGATCAGCTTGACCTCGCTCTGGTCATCCACCTTGGCGCGCAGGCGGCTGATGGAGACTTCCACCACATTGGTGTCGCAGTCGAAATTCATGTCCCACACCAGGGAAATAATCTGCGTGCGGGTCAGCACTTCGCCGGCCTGGCGCATCAGTACTTGCAGCAGGGCAAACTCCTTGGTGGTCAGGTCGATGCGCCGGGCGCCGCGATAAGCGCGGTGGCGACGCGGGTCCAGTTCCAGGTCCGAGACGCGGAACACTTCCGGCTGTGGAATGTGCTCGCTGCGGCGCATCAGGGTGCGCACCCGTGCCAGCAGTTCGGGAAACTCGAACGGCTTGACCAGGTAGTCGTCGGCGCCCATGTCCAGGCCCTTGATCTTGTCAGCCAGCCGGCCACGGGCGGTGAGCATCATCACGCGCTGGGTACCATTGCGGCGCAATTCTTCCAGTACTTGCCAGCCATCCTTGCCCGGCAGGTTGACGTCCAGAATCACCAGTTCATAGGCGTGTTGCCCTGCCAGGTGCAGGCCGTCGACGCCATTGGCGGCGCAGTCGACCACGTAGCCACTTTCGTTCAAGCCCTGTTGCAGGTAGTCGGCGGTTTTCTGCTCGTCTTCAACCACAAGAATACGCATGGGGGTTACCTCTTGAATTAGGGGGAGAGAAGGCGCCCATGTCCCTATGGCGGCGGTTTCGGAAGTGGGAAAAGTCTGAAGGCTAAAGTAGCTTTAGGGTCAACTGCGACCGTCGGTCGCATGTGTCGCAGGCAAAAAAAACGCCCCAAGCGGGGCGTTAAAAATTCATCTCTTTCCAAAGGAGCTACACAAAAGCTTCAGAGATGAATGTGCTCGGGTGAATAAGTTGAAGCGAGTATAGAAAGTTCCACTTAACGAGAAGCTGAGGCCAATATTACAATTTTGATAACTGGCTATTTGTGAACAGATGTTAGTTAATCGCGAGCGAATGTAAGGGCTACAGCACGACCAATGGGTATTCGGCAATCAGACGAACTTCTTCCAGGTCTGACTCGAACGCACTGGAGCGCACGGTGGCCTGGCGCAAGCGCAGGGACAAATCTTTCAAACGCCCACTTTGCACCACGTATTTGGCCTCGATATCCCGTTCCCAGCGGCGTTGATCGGTCAAGGGGTTACCCGCTGCATCGCGGCGCATATACACGGCATTGGCGTTGCTATAGTCGGCGCCGGTGCCTTTGCCGTAGCGGGTCATGAACGACAGGCCGGGAATGCCGAAGGCCTGCATGTCCAGGTCGTAGCGCAGCATCCATGAGCGCTCCTTGGGCGCGTTGAAGTCGCTGTACTGGATGGAGTTGTTGAGGAAGATCGAGTCTGACTGGCGCAGGTAATCAAAATCATCGTCGCCGTTGTTGCGCTGGTGCGACACGGCCAGGCTGTGGGCACCGACCTTGACCCCGAGCCTGGCGCTCCAGATGTTGTTGTCGAACTCGCCGAGCCGTTTCTGGCCTTCGTCCACGGCCTTGTAGTAGTTGAAGTCGCCGAACAATGACACGTCGTCGGTCAATGCGTAATTGGCATTGCTGCCGAAGTAGTACTGATCCCAGGCGTCCTTCAAGCGGCTGCTGTACAGGCTAAAGCCCAGATGGCTGTTGAGCTGGTAGTCACCGCCGAAGTAGGCGATCCAGGGCGAGTCGACCTTGCCTGCATAGAAGGTGGCAAAGCCTTTGTTCATGCCGCTTTCACTGGGCTGGCTCATGCCGCTCAGGCGCCCGCCTTGCAGGCTCAAGCCTTCCAGGCTGGTGTTTTGCAGGGTGACGCCGCGAAAGCTCTCGGGCAACAGGCGAGAGTCGCCGTAGGCCACCACCGGGGTGAGTGGGAACACGTCGCCGGCCTTGATCACCGTGTCCAGCACGCGCAGTTTCGCCGCGCCGCCGATTTTGCTGTAGCTGTCTTCCGGCTGGTTGTCGCTGTTCACCGGCAGCACGCCGAACGAGCCTTTGCCGCCGCTGCGGCCGCTGCCCGAGTCAAGCGTCAGGCCGTACATGGCGAACGCGTCCAGGCCAAAACCCACGGTGCCCTGGGTAAAACCGGATTCGAATTTGCCGATAAAGCCCTGGGCCCAGGCTTCGGAGTAACCATTGCCAGTGGGGCTGGACTGGCCTTTGCGGTCATCGCGGTTGAAGTAGAAATTGCGTGCCAGCACGTTGATGCGACTGCCCTCGATAAAACCCTCGGGCTTGTCCTCCACCGCCATGGCGGCCATGGGCAGTGCAGCCATCAGTGAAAAGGAAAGGGTGTAATGACGAATGCTCATGATGCGCTCCTCGGTGATGGCAGTTATCGGCTTCTTATAGAGGCGGGCGTTCTTATTGATCTGGCCCTGGCTGATAGTTGCAAACGACGGATAACAGCTGCATGGCGCGAAGATTACAATTCTGGAAACTAACGGCCATCTAACAAATAAGTAATGTTCTGGTGAACCTGGCGTCAGGGTGGGTTGGTTAATCTCGACACTGAACTTTTCAGTCGAGGAAACCGCGATGAACTTTTATAAAGCAGGTTTGGCTGTATTAACGGCTGTGTTGTCATTTGGCGCGCTGGCCGAAGGGGGCGGGGATCGCACCTTTGCCCTGATGATGGAGCGCAATGAGAAAGCCATGGCCGCCTACGCGATCAAAAAAGGCAAGCCGGTGCCCGAGGTCCAGGCTTACCGCTATGGCATGGACCTGGACATTGCCAAGGTCGTCAACGTGACGCCGCCGATCCGCTCGTGCAACGTCGTGCCGTCGCGCATGACCTATGAAGACTCCAGCGGCAAGCTCAATACCCTGGAATATCAGGTCATGGGCGTATGCCGTAACAATGGCGGTTGAAAATATAGTTCGGCCCAGGGCTCAAGCGCTCTTCAGAAAACCCCGGCAGCGCCGATGCAAGGGAGTACACCCACCTCACTTGCCTAACGGTGCCCCATGTTCAATACCCGCCTGAAGCAGGAGCTGACCGCTCTGCGCGAAGAATTGTCGAGCTTGCTTCAGGTGAAAGAGAGCCTGGAAAGCGAAATGCTCTGCCTGACGCTGGACCCTGAAGGCCGTGTGGAGTGGGCCAATGCCAACTTCCTGCAGGAGCTGGCTTACTCGCTGGGCGAGATTGTCGGGCGCGCGATCGAAGACCTGGTGCCGGCCCACGTGCGCCAGGACGAGTTCCAGCTGCGCTTCAAGCACGCGCTGGCCCGCGGCGAACACTTTGCCGGCGCCGTGCGCCTGATGCGCGGCAATGGCAAGGAAGCCTGGTTGCGCTCAATCGTGCAGCCGGTGCGCAGTTCTGAGGGGCGCATCAAGCAGTTTTCGATGTTCTCCAGCGACCTTACTCGCACCATCGAGAGTTCGCGTGAACATGAAAACCTGATCACCGCGCTGATGCGTTCTACCGCGTTGATCGAGTTCGATCTGGAGGGGCATGTACTCACCGCCAATGACCGCTTCCTCGGCGCCATGGGTTACAGTCTGGCGCAGATCGAAGGCAAACATCACCGTATGTTCTGTGAACCACAGGAATACAACAGTGCCGAATACCAACAGTTCTGGAAGCGCCTGAACGCCGGTGAGTTCGTCGCCGCGCGCTTCAAACGCGTGGACAGCCACGGCCGCCTGGTGTGGTTGGAGGCCACCTACAACCCGGTGCTGGACGCCAATGAGCGGTTGTACAAAGTGGTCAAGTTCGCCACGGTCATTACCGACCAGGTCAACCGCGAGCAGGCGGTGGCCGAGGCCGCCAATATTGCCTACAGCACCTCGTTGCAAACCGACGACAGCGCCCAGCGCGGTACCACTGTGGTCACCCAGGCCGTGGACGTGATGCGCGACCTGGCCCAGCACATGCAGCAGGCCGGCGAAGGTATCGAGGCGCTGAATGCCCAGTCCCAAGTGATCGGCAGCATCGTCAAGACCATCAGCGGCATTGCCGAGCAAACCAACCTTTTGGCGCTCAACGCCGCCATCGAAGCGGCGCGTGCCGGTGAACAGGGGCGGGGCTTTGCGGTGGTGGCCGATGAAGTGCGGCAACTGGCGTCTCGCACCAGCAAAGCCACCGAGGAAATTGTCGGTGTGGTGCGCCAGAACCAGGACATGGCCCGCGACGCGGTGGCTTTGATGGCCGACGGTCGTGCGCAAGCCGAGCAGGGCCTGGCCCTGGCGGCGGAGGCGGGTACCGTGATCGTCGAGATTCAGGACGGTGCGCAAAAGGTGGTGAGTGCGGTCGGGCAGTTTGCCAATCAGCTGTCGAGCTGACCTGTCGGGCTTGTGCTTGAGGTATCGTAGGTCTTTTCTCGCTTACAGAGCTGATCGACCATGAGCCCTACGTTCCGTCGCCCCGTCCCATTGTCCAAGGCTTACCGTTTGCTCAACCACGGGCCGACCGTGTTGGTGAGTGCAGCCCACAACGGCCAGCGCAATATCATGGCCGCTGCCTGGGCCATGCCGTTGGATTTCGAACCACCGAAAGTCGCGGTGGTGCTCGACAAGGCCACCTGGACCCGCCAACTACTGGAAGGCGCCGGCACTTTTGTGCTGCAGGTGCCTTGTGTTGCGCAGGCTGATCTGGTGCAGACGGTGGGCAATACCCGCGGCGTTGAAACCGACAAATTCGCAGCCTATGGCCTGCACACTTTCAGCGGTGAGCACACCGAGGCGCCGATGCTGGAAGGCTGCGTGGCCTGGCTGGAATGCCGCTTGCTGCCCGAGCCGCATAATCAGCAGACCTATGACCTGTTCCTGGGCGAAGTGGTCGCGGCCTATGCTGATGAGCGGGTATTCAGCGAGGGCCGCTGGCATTTTGAAGGGCATGATGAACTGCGCACGTTGCACCATGTGGCGGGCGGGAATTTCCTGGCCATTGGCCAACCGATTGTCGGGCGCCAGCTCTGACAGAGGCGCAAAGCCACGAAGATCAACTGTGGGAGCTGGCTTGCCTGCGATGGCATTACCTCGGTGTACCTGATGTACCGAGGTGTCTGCATCGCAGGCAAGCCAGCTCCCACATGGGGTTTATGGTGTCTTCAGGTTCGTGGCATGCACTCGAGGGTGCGGTTTACTACGGTCTTGGCCATCTCCAGCAAGTGCCATACGGCATGGATTCGGGCGCGGTCGTGGGGTTGCAGGTGATCGCAACAGTCCCACACCGTGGCCGATGCGCTGTTGATCAGATGGGAAATATAGAGTTGAGCGTCTTCGAAGCTGAGTTCTTCATTGACGACTAGGCAATCCATGGGTGGATCGGGAAGTGCTTTGGTCATGGTGTAACTCCTGATTGAGGCAGAAGCCGGCCCAGTCGCGACTAAACGAAGGGTGGCGGCTGTACGCAGGTTAGTCGACCGGCTAATCAGGAAAATCCGGCGCACCCGAGGGTGCCCTGCGCACAGCCACCATAAAACCTCATGGAGGACCATGCGCCTGATTAGAGTCCGGGCGACTAAACCCGATCACTGAAAAGGCAGTGACGGGCCGAAGACTAGCCATCGATTCCAACAGGCACAAGGCGGCAGGGATTGTCTCGGAAACGTCCTGCAATTTAAAGGGACGCAGCTTGCTGGCCCTTTACAAACCATGACCAAATGCCAGCAACGCCACCTCATCCAACTGTGGGAGCTGGCTTGCCTGCGATAGCGGTGTGCCTGATACACCTAGGTGTCTGCATCGCAGGCAAGCCAGCTCCCACAGTCCAACCCAGTACTCAGCGTCCGAGCATTTTCACCCAACGCGATGGCGGCATGCCGTAGGTGCTGCGAAATTGGCGGGTCATGTGGCTTTGGTCGGTAAAGCCTGCGGTCATCGCCGCATCCACCAACGATTGGCCCTGGGCCAATAAGTGGCGCACCAGGTCCAGCCGGCGCATGGTCAGATAGCGGTAGGGGCTGGTGCCGAACAACAGACGAAAATCCCGCGATAACGCCCACCGGTCGCGGCCGGCATGGTCGGCAATTTCATCCAGGGTGATGCTGCGGCCCAGGGCGCTGTGGATGAATTCACGGGCGCGTTCGGCCGCGACGTAGTCGAAGGATTTAGGGCGAATGAGGGCCCCGGACGCAGCGCTCAGCGCGTGGGCCAGGTCGAACATAGCGTCTTGTTCTTGCATCGGGTCTATCGGGCAATCCAGGCTCTGCAGCAACACTTCGCTGGCGCGGTGCAGCCGTGGGTCGGTGGACAAGCCGCCGGGGATAAACGGCAACGGCTGGCCACCGAGGATCTGCTGGATCAGCGCCGGCTCCACATAAATCATCCGATACTTGAAGCCTTCGTCGCTGCCGGCGCGACCGTCATGGGTTTCATCGGGGTGGATCACCATGGTGGTGCCAGGCAGGCTGTGGGTCGTGCCGCCGCGATAATGAAAACTCTGTACGCCGAACAACGTGCGCCCGATGGCGTAGGTGTCATGGCGATGAGGGTCGAAGGCAAAGCCGGCAAAGTACGCCTCGATACGGTCAAGGCCACTGGCGTGGGGCGCGCGGTGCAGCCAGTCGAGGGAGTGGATGGGGTTGCCCATGGTGACTTGTCACAAAAGGAGGTGGAAACACGTTAACTGAGTCTGCACCGGTTGTCTGCTGGGGTCTTGTACGATTGTGCAGGTATTGGGCAATGCACATCGGGTAGCGAATCGCTGACCACCCATGGTAAGAAGCCTTACTTTCAACAGTGAGGCCGGGTCATGAGCAAGGTGCGGGTAGGGATTATTTTTGGGGGGCGTTCGGCTGAGCATGAGGTCTCGCTGCAATCGGCGCGCAACATTGTCGATGCCCTTGATCGCTCACGCTTCGAGCCGGTTTTGATCGGTATCGACAAGGCCGGTCACTGGCACCTCAATGACACCTCGAACTTCCTGCTCAACCAGGAAAACCCGGCACTCATCGCCCTCAACCAGTCCAACCGTGAATTGGCCGTGGTGCCCGGCAAGGCCAGCCAGCAAGTGGTAGAGACCTCTGGCCAGGGCGTGCTGGAACACATCGACGTGATCTTCCCGATTGTCCACGGCACCCTCGGTGAAGACGGTTGCCTGCAAGGCTTGCTGCGCATGGCGGACTTGCCCTTCGTCGGTTCCGACGTGCTCGGCTCGGCGGTGTGCATGGACAAAGACATCAGCAAGCGCTTGCTGCGCGACGCGGGCATTGCGGTCACGCCGTTCATCACCCTTACGCGAGCTAATGCGGCGCGCACCTCTTTTGAAACGGCCGCTGGCAAGCTCGGTGTGCCGATGTTCGTCAAGCCCGCCAACCAGGGTTCGTCGGTGGGGGTAAGCAAAGTCGGCAGCGAAGCCGAGTACCGCGCTGCCGTTGAACTGGCGTTGGGGTTTGATGAGAAGGTGCTGGTGGAGTCCGCCGTCCAGGGCCGTGAGATCGAATGCGCCGTGCTGGGCAATGACGAGCCCATCGCCAGCGGTTGTGGCGAGATCGTGGTGAGCAGTGGTTTCTATTCCTACGACAGCAAATACATCGATGGCCAGGCCGCCCAGGTGGTGGTGCCGGCGGCGATCAGTCATGACGCCAGCGAGCGGATCCGCAGCCTGGCCATTGAGGCGTTTGAAGTGTTGGGCTGCGCCGGGTTGGCGCGGGTGGATGTGTTCCTGACGCAGGACGGCGAAGTGCTGATCAACGAGATCAACTCACTGCCCGGTTTTACCCGCATCAGCATGTACCCCAAGCTGTGGCAGGCGGCAGGCATGAGCTACAGCGAGCTGGTGAGCCGGTTGATCGAGCTGGCGCTGGAGCGGCATGCGGGGCGCAAGGGCTTGAAGATCAACCGCCAGTGATTGGCCCGAAGCAGTAACGCGATCAGGCGTTACTGAGTACTTCGCGAAAAACGTCCGGCCTTATGGCCGCAATATGCAGTAGCGAACGTGCTGCTCCGGAAGGTGCGCGACGCCCTTGCTCCCATTCTTGAAGGGTTCTTACTGACACGCCCAGAAGCTCGGCAAATTTGGGTTGTGAGAGCCCTGTCTTGCTTCTTGCTTCGGCAGCCTGAGTGACCTCAACGTGCTGCACGGCCCCGTAACGTCCCGCTTTGACATCCTGAATGGCTGTGAGTAGTTCTTCGCCTATATTGCGTTTGGCGTCACGTTCCTTCAGTTCTTTATCAGTGAGTGGCATGGTTCATTTCCTTTGCGATTTTGTACAGGATATGTGCCGGAATATTCTCCGTGGCGCTCTTGCCATAAATCAGTAGCGCGACGACTGCTCCGCACTCCAGTTGTGTGGTGTAGATGACCCGCACTGATCCACTTTTACCCCGGCCCTCCATGCTCCAGCGTATCTTTCGGCAACCTCCCGAGCGCGGAATGACATTTCCAGCATCAGGATGGCTGGCGAGAAACGCCATGAAGATACCTTTTTCATCTTCAGTCCAATAGTCAGGCCATTGCCTGCTGAAGAGAGGGGATTCTATGAGAGTGAACACGCGAAATTCTACGTCTTTGACGTAGCCTCTGGCAAGAAAGGGCGGGCCAGAAAATCGCAGGTGAGATGGGGCTGCTCAAGAAGGTTTTTATCGCAAAAGATGACATGGCACTTTGAGTTCTGGCGCTCCGCGTAGGATTTAAGGCGTAAGGGTGCAGGTCTTTTTTTATAAGCCTGTACGGATAGATCAACACCTTAATCACCCAACGCCTCGCCTTCACGCCGAGGGTCCGCGCCACCACTGAGCGTCACCTTGCCCTGGGCATCCCGTGTGCGCACGATGGCCTGCACGCCGCTGGTCATCTCGATCTCGCTCAGGGCGTGGCCCTTGTCCTTGAGCGCCTGTTTAAGCGCCGGGCTGAACAGCCCAGCTTCCAACTCGGTAGCACCATTGCGACTGCCGAAGTTGGGCAGGCTGATGGCCGCCTGCGGGTCGAGCTTCCAGTCGAGCATGGCCACCAGGGATTTACTCACGTACTCGATGATCTGCGAGCCGCCGGGGGAGCCGACGGTAGCCAGCAGTTCGCCCGAGTTGCGGTCGAACACCAAGGTCGGCGCCATGGCCGAGCGTGGGCGTTTGCCCGGTTGCACGCGGTTGGCCACAGGCTGGCCGTTTTCTTCGCGGATGAAGGAGAAGTCGGTCATCTGGTTGTTGAGCAAAAAGCCCTGGACCATCACATGAGAGCCGAATGCCGCTTCAACCGTGGTGGTCATCGACACGGCGCCGCCCTGGTCGTCCACTGCCACCACCTGTGAGGTGGAGATGCGCAGCGGCGAGCGGTCTGGCGCATACGCTACCTGAATACCGGCGGGTTGGCCGGGCTTGGCGATGCCCATGCTGCGTTCGCCGATCAGCGTGGCGCGCTGCGCCAGGTAACTCGGTGCGACGAGGCCGGCGACGGGTACGGGGGTGAAGTCTGCATCGGCCACGTACAGCGCGCGGTCGGCAAAGGCCAGGCGCCCGGCTTCGGCGAGCAGGTGCACGGCCTCGGGTGTCGGCTCAAGCCCGGCCGGCGAGGCACTCTTGACCGGTGTCATAGGGGCGATGGCCAGGCGCGGGGTGCGGGTTTCCAGCGCCTGCAGTGTCCCGAGGATCTGCGCCACGGCAATCCCGCCCGAGGACGGCGGTGGCATGCCGCAGACCTTCCATTGTTTGTAGTCGGTGCACAGCGGTGCGCGTTGCTTGGCGGTGTAGCTCTTGAGATCAGCCTGGGACAGGCTGCCGGCATTGCGATGGCCCTGCACCTTGCGTGCGATCTCATCGGCAATCGATGCTTGGTACAACGCATCCGGCCCTTCCTTGGCGATGCGCTTGAACACCGCGGCCAGAGCCGGGTTTTTCAACAGCGTGCCGGTGGCTTTTGGCGAGCCATCGGCATTCAGGAAGTACGCCGCCATGTCGGGCGATTGCGCGATAAAGCGGTCAGCCGCGATCAAGCTGTGCAAGCGTGGGGAAATGGCGAAGCCTTGCTCCGACAGGCGAATCGCCGGTTCAAACAGCTTGGCCCATGGCAAGCGGCCGCTCTTTTGGTGCGCCATCTCCAGGGCGCGCAATACCCCTGGAGTGCCCACCGAGCGCCCGCCAATCTGCGCATCCGTGAACGCCATCGGCGTACCGTCGGCCTTCAGGAAAAGACGCTCCGTGGCCCCGGCCGGCGCAGTTTCGCGGCCGTCATAAGCCTGCACGTTGTGCCCATCCCACAGCATGATGAACGCACCGCCGCCGATGCCGGAAGACTGCGGTTCCACCAGGGTCAATACCGCTTGCATGGCAATCGCCGCATCAATGGCTGAACCGCCTTGACGCAGCATTTCACGCCCGGCTTCAGCGGCCAGCGGGTTGGCGGCGGCGGCCATATGGCGCTCGGCGTGGCGGGTGCTCAGGTCGGTGCGGTAGCCCGAGCCCAGCTCTGGCGCCGGAGGCTGTTCGTTGACGGGCGTGTGGCAGGCGGCGAGGGCCAGGGTTGCGGCGATGACTGTCAGACTGCGGCGGGAAATCAAAAACACGCGCTGAACTCCGTTCATGTTGAGAAGGTGCTGTGGTCCTTGGGCTACTGCGTTGTTTACAGGTAAATCGTGCCTTGCATGTACAGCACGGCCTTGCCGGAAATAATCACCCGGTCACCCTGCAGTTCACAGCGCAGCTGGCCCTTACGCTGGCCGCCTTGCTCGGCGCTCAATTGCGATTTGCCCAGGCGCTCGGCCCAGAAAGGTGCCAGCGACGTGTGCGCCGAGCCGGTAACCGGGTCTTCATTAACGCCCACATTCGGGCCGAACCAGCGCGAGACAAAATCAAACCGAGTGCTTTTAGCGGTCACCGCAACCCCGCGTTTAGGCAGGCCTTTGAGCCGCGCAAAGTCCGGTGTGAGAGCCGCCACCTGTGCTTCATCTTCCACCAGCACGATGTAGTCGTCGGTGCCAAACACCTCGGCGTTTTCAAGCCCCAGGGCGCTCAACATGCCGTGGGGCGGCTCGCAGCGTTCGGGTTTTTTGGCCGGAAAATCCATCGCCAGCTCATCGCCGTTGCGCGTTACCCGCAACTCGCCGCTACGGGTGGCAAAGCGCAGAACCTGCGGGGCGTCCGCCAACTTGTGGATCAATACCCACGCGGCTGCCAACGTGGCATGGCCGCACAGGTCCACCTCAACTTCCGGCGTGAGCCAACGCAACTCATAGAACTCGCCACGGGGTACAAAGAACGCGGTTTCCGAAAGATTATTCTCGGCTGCAATCTGCTGCAGTTGCTCGTCGGCCAGCCACTCAGTGAGTGGGCACACCGCTGCCGGGTTGCCGCCGAAGGGATGGTGGCTGAAAGCGTCGACTTGGTAGATGTCCAGTTGCATCGGGGCACTCCGTGTTTAGGGGAGGCAGGACACTAACAGTGGGGTTGGGGGGCGTCAAAATACAGTTGGGGAGTTTTTTTGCGCGCATAAAAAAACGGCCTACCTTTCGGTAAGCCGTTTTTAGTACTTGGTGGCTACACAGGGACTTGAACCCCGGACCCCAGCATTATGAATGCTATGCTCTAACCAACTGAGCTATGTAGCCAAGTGGCGCGCATTATTCGCTTGGAACGGCAATGCGTCAAGCGTTTTTGTTGAAAATTTTTCTACGCTTTCAACTGTTTAAGCCAAAGCGCTGATTTTGGCGACGGGCGGTGGCGAATGCACCGTGCATGAGGGGAGCGCAAGCGCTAAGCGTCTTCGAGGGTCTACTCACGGGCCCAGTCCGACAGTGTTGGGCAGATATCCCTGTCGCCCAACGCTTGACTGGCTAGTTCAACTTACTGATGCAGTGGGGTGTGGGTGACGCGCTTGAGCTGTTCGCGTGCCCGTGACAGGCGCGAGCGCACGGTGCCGATAGGAATGTCCAGTACGTCGGCGGTGTCCTGGTAACTGCCGTCGGTTTCCAGGGAGGCATACAGTGTTCTGCGCATCTCTGTGGGCAAGTGATCAATTGCGCTCAGGGTATTTTCCAGGCGTCGGTTGACCTCGAATTCCCAATCCAGGCTGTGGTTTTCTTCATGGCCATGCCACAGCGACTCGTCGAATTCGCAATGAGAGGGCTTGGCATACAGGCGCCGGAAGTGATTGCGGATCAGGTTCTGCGCGATACCGCACATCCAGGTGCTGAGCGTCGCGGTACCACTGAAGCGCTCGCGATTGCGCCAGGCCTCCAAGTAAGTCAGTTGCAATAGATCATCCGCGTCTTCCGGGTTGAGGACCCGTTTGTGAATGAAGCGCCGCAGTTTTTTCTGTTGATCGTCTGTCAGATGGAGCATGAATTGAGGCGAATTGCCACCAAGGTGAACTAAGGCTTCAATAGGGATATTCATGATTTTTTCCTTAAGGTAGACGCAGTCGAAAACGTATCGACAGGAACCCGATTGCACTGCGTGTGCCAAAGAGAAAAAATCGTTTAATAGCTTGATATACATAGATAAATATTTTGAATGGAGGTGTTTTTACGCAGACTTTTGCACGGGGGAACAGGTGCCTGTGCAAGTCTTTTCAAACCCGGCTCAGCCTCAAATTTCTATGGAACCGTATGGGTGGGCCTCGCCACACAGGGAAAACACTCTTCCTGAACTGGCCTGTCCATGAAAGTCGAATCTCGCAACGATGTGCAAACGGTCCAAAGCTCGGATCAACCTGTTATCAACACTGGCTCCGTGCCTGCACCTGCGAAGGGTGTCGACGAACTGGCCCATCTGTTCAATCAGGAAGTGGAGCTCAATAAGCTCCCGCTGGCCCATCGGCAAATGGGCGTGCGCGTGCCTGCGGCTGAAAAGCTGGTGGAGCTTTATGACCAGTTGGGTCACCCGGCCCAGGCGAGCATGGCTTCGGTTTCGCGCCGAATCAGGATGCAGTTGCTGCAAAGCGCCAGTCTCGAAAAATTGCTCGACCTCGCCGGAGGCGACCCGGCGCGTGCTTTCGTGGTGCTCAAGCATGTGGTGAGCGAGGCGGACGCTGAAGTCCGTAAATCCGAAGCGGCCCTGGCACACGCAGCCATCGCCAAGCTGGAGGCGCGTTTCAAGGGCGAAATCCAGGCCGGCCTGAACATCGCCTTAACACTGCAAGCCGCCAGCGTGGACCCCGAGGAGCGCCAGGCCCTACGTGCGCTCTACTACGCCAGCGTGGTCACGCGCCAATCCCTGGCAACAATGATGCAAGCCCTGCTGGGTGTATACGGCGGTGATGGGTTTCAAGAAGGGCTTAACGTGATGCGTAAAGCCCTGGCAGACGATATTGCCGCCTTGGTGTCCTCGGTGCCTACACCATTGCTGCGCTCCTTGCTGGTGGGGCTGCGAAGCTGCGGGCAGTTGAGCGCAGTGCTGGCCAGTTGCGTGACGTGCAAGCAGCGCCTGGAGATGGAGGATGAGGCCGTTACGCTGCTGCAGCGCCTGCTCGGATATGCCAGCAGCGGCATAGGCGCCGATGAAATTCTGCGGTTGGGGAATGAGATGGGGAGTGGTTCGCCTACCAGGCAATTGACAGCTCTCAACGCGCTTTACCCTCTGATCCGGCAGTTACCTTTGGCCTTGTGGCCTGACACCAGAGTCCGTGAGGAAACCTTGTTCAAGTTTGTAGCGGTGATGGACGAACTGAACCGGATCGATGGCGGAACCCAGCGTTCTCCTGAGCTGGCCGAGGCTATGACGTGACTCTGCTGTCGACCATCAATGGCTTACTGCTCAAAGTGGCACAGCGAGCTGAAGTGCTGGGCGCTGTGGTGGTCATGGCCATTATCTTTATCTTTATCGTTCCACTGCCGACCTGGCTGGTAGATATTCTGATTGCTCTCAATATCTGCATATCTTGCCTGTTGATCGTACTGGCGCTTTATCTACCGGGCCCTTTGGCGTTCTCGTCGTTCCCGTCGATCCTGTTGTTGACCACTATGTTTCGATTGGCGCTGTCGATCGCGACCACGCGCCTGATCTTGTTGGAACAGGACGCCGGTGACATCGTTGAGGCGTTCGGTAATTTTGTGGTGGGGGGAAACCTGGCGGTGGGGATGGTGATCTTCCTGATCCTGACCCTGGTCAACTTCCTGGTGATCACCAAGGGTTCGGAGCGGGTTGCCGAGGTCGCGGCGCGATTTAGCCTGGATGCAATGCCGGGTAAGCAGATGTCTATCGACAGCGATTTGCGTGCCGGGTTGATTGACGGTGTGCAGGCGCGCGACAAACGCGATCAGCTGTCGCGTGAAAGCCAGCTGTTTGGGGCCATGGATGGCGCCATGAAGTTCGTCAAAGGCGACGCCATCGCCGGTTTGATCATCGTGGTGGTCAACCTCTTGGGCGGCTTCTCCACGGGCATGTTCCAGCACGGGTTGAGCGCTGCCGATTCCATTTCGTTGTATTCGGTGCTGACGATTGGCGATGGCCTGATAGCACAGATTCCAGCGCTGCTGATCTCTCTGACTGCGGGCATGATCATCACCCGCGTGGCGCCGGATGGACGCAAAGGCGTCAGTAACATGGGCGTCGAAATTGCTCGGCAAATGACCAGCGAGCCCAAGAGCTGGGTGATTGCCTCGGTGGGAATGCTTGCGTTTGCCCTAGTGCCGGGCATGCCTACCCTGGTGTTTATTCTTATCGCGCTGATCACCGGCTGTGTGGGTTACTACCTGGTACGCCAGCGTCAACGACAGGCAGAGCCCGCCAACGAAGCCGCCGAGGTCGTTCGACCTGAAGAGAACGGTAAAGAGGACTTGCGCGGATTTGATCCGTCGCGCCCCTACCTGTTGCAGTTTTCCCCCGTGCTGCGCGGAACGCCTGAGGTGACGGACCTGATTCATGGGATTCGCCAGGCGCGAAACTCGCTGGTCGCCAATATCGGCCTGACATTGCCGCCGTTCGAAGTTGAACTCGATGATTCCCTGGCCGCCGATGAAATGCGCTTTTGCGTGCATGAGGTGCCCATGGTCAGGGCGTCAGTGGTCAACCATGTGGCTGTTGAGCGCAAGGCGCTGACGGTTGAGCCTGAGCACGCCATACCGGGGCTGGCTGAGCGGGATGAACAGGATTGGCTCTGGTTGCCTCCTGATGACCCGCTGCTGGAGGACCCAGAGCTGGAGCGCTTCACGGCTACGCACCTGATCCTGGAGCGCATGAGGCAGGCAATGATGCTTAGCGGGCCGCAGTTCCTGGGGATTCAGGAGAGCAAGTCGATCTTGAGTTGGCTTGAGCATAACCAGCCGGAACTGGTGCAGGAACTGCAGCGCATCATGCCGCTCTCGCGTTTTTCGGCGGTGTTGCAACGCCTGGCCAGTGAAGGCGTACCGCTGCGAGCAGTGCGGCTGATTGTCGAGTCGCTGATCGAGTACGGGCAGCATGAGCGTGAGCCGGAAGCCCTGGCCGACTATGCGCGCATTGCCCTCAAGGCACAGATCTACCACCTGTACAGCGAGGCCGATGGCCTGCATGCCTGGCTGTTATCTCCGCAGAGCGAAAACATCCTGCGCGAGGCGCTGCGCCAGACCCAGACCGGCGTGTTTTTCGCGCTGGACGAGAACCACAGCGCGGCCTTTATCAGTTTGCTCAACCAAGCCTTTGTTCTAAGGGCCAAGAGCAAAAGTGTGATGTTGGTGGCGCAAGACTTGCGCAGCCCATTGCGGACCTTGCTGCTGGAAGAGTTCAACCATGTACCGGTGCTGTCTTTCGCTGAGTTGGGAAGCACATCCAAGGTCAAGGTCCTGGGGCGCATAGACCTGGGCCAGGAAGCCTTGATGCGGGGGGCGGCGGCATGAGCCTGCGGCCATGGTTAATACGAAGGAGGGCTCGATAATGTATGAGCTAAGGGTGCTTGATGGCCAGCGCCAGGGCGCTGCGTTGCCGTTGTTTGGCGAACAATGGAGCATTGGCGCCCAGGCAGATGCTGACTTGGTGCTGAACGATCCAGGGGTTGCCGAGCAGCATGCGTTGCTGCGCTTTTTTGAGGCTAACTGGTCGGTGCAGGCCCAGGCGGAACTGTTGTACGGGGCTGCTGGGCAAGCCATGGCGCAGATCCCGAATCTGGCATTGAACGTGCCCTTTCTGGTGGGCAGCGTAAGGTTGTGCGTCACCCTGGCGGATCAACCGTGGCCCGAGCCTGTGGCGCCGGCGGCCGCAGCGGTGCCATCGCCGGATGAACCCGCGCAGGCACTGATGTTGTCCACCATTGCGCCCTCGCAGCAAAAGCGCTTGATCAGCCTGGTGCTGGTGATGGCGATCATCATCGCCGTAGTGGGCATGGTCTCGACAGGGGAGCATGAGGCCCAGGCTTCGCTGATGCCTGCGGTGGCTGGCAAACAGGAACTGGCCTCACCGATTGATGTGCGCCAACAGTTGGTGAAGATGCTTGGCGAGCGTGAGTTGAGCCCGCGCATCGGCTTGCAGGTGATCAACGGCCAAGTCGTGCTGAGCGGGGATGTTTCCCAGGAGGATGTGGAGTTGGTGTCGCGGATGCTCAGCCGTTTTGGTGAGCAATTCGACAGTGCGGTGCCGGTGATCAGTCGTGTCCGTGTGCGCGATGAGGCCTTGCCGTTCAGGATTGTGCAGATAGTGGGCGGACCGAACGGCCACGTGGTTCTGGAAGAGGGGAGCCGGCTTTTTCTGGGGGATCAGGTAGATGGCCTGCGCCTGGTGTTGATCGACAACAGCAAGGTGGTTTTCGACGGCGCGCAGCGTTATGAGGTGCTTTGGTGAGTACGCAATTGCAAGCGCGTCTCGACGCCTGGCAACAGCGCCAGGCCCAGGCGCTGAGCAGCTTTGCGCCAGTGGCGATGCGTGGTCGCATCCAGCGCGTCAATGGCATGTTGCTGCAATGCCGATTGCCTCAGGCGCGCATCGGCGATTTGTGCCAAGTGGAAAAAGGGCCGGGCGATTTCATGCTCGCCGAAATCATCGGCTTTGATCAGCAGGATGCAGTACTCAGTGCCCTGGGTAATCTGGAAGGCGTACGAGTGGGCGCTGGCGTTGAGCGCCTGGGCGTTTCGCATCGTGTGCAGGTCAGCGAGGCGCTGTTGGGCCAAGTACTGGATGGTTTCGGGCGACCGATTACGGGGCAGGGCGCCAGTGCGTTTGTCGAAGCTGAACTGCCCGATACCAGTGCGGTGCTGTGTGAAGCGCCGTTACCCACCGAGCGCCCGCGGATCAACCGTGCCCTGGCCACTGGGGTGCGTTCCATTGATGGCTTGATGACGCTGGGTGAAGGCCAGCGCGTCGGTCTGTTCGCCGGGGCCGGTTGCGGCAAGACGACTCTGTTGGCCGAGATCGCCCGTAACGTCGAATGCGACGTCATCGTGTTCGGCCTGATCGGCGAGCGAGGCCGCGAGTTGCGTGAGTTTCTCGACCATGAGCTGGATGAGCAACTGCGCTCCAAAGCGGTACTGGTGTGTGCTACGTCTGATCGCTCCAGCATGGAGCGCGCTCGCGCTGCATTCACCGCCACGGCGTTGGCTGAAGGTTTCCGGCGCAAGGGTCAACGGGTGTTGTTGCTGATTGATTCCCTGACTCGTTTCGCCAGGGCCCAGCGCGAAATTGGCCTGGCTGCCGGTGAGCCCCTGGGGCGCGGTGGTCTGCCGCCTTCGGTGTACAGCTTGCTGCCGCGTCTGGTGGAACGCGCCGGGTTGACCCGTGACGGTGTGATCACAGCGATCTACACGGTGCTGATCGAGCAGGACTCCATGAACGACCCAGTGGCCGACGAAGTGCGTTCGTTGCTTGACGGCCATATCGTGCTGTCGCGCAAATTGGCCGAGCGTGGGCACTATCCGGCGGTGGATGTGCTGGCGAGCCTTTCACGAATATTGAGCAACGTCGCAGAACCTGCGGATATCCAGGCGGGCACGGCGTTGCGGCGTTTGCTATCGGCGTACCAGCAGATTGAGTTGATGCTCAAGCTGGGCGAGTACCAGCCTGGCAGCGATGCCCTGACGGACCTGGCGGTGAACAGTCGCCAAGCGGTGGATGGTTTCCTGCGCCAGGATTTGCGTGAGCCGACACCGATGGCTGTCACGCTGGAGCAACTCAAGGAGCTGACCGCCCATGTCCCATTCTGACGTACTGCTCGGTGAGGTGGAGACGCTGCGGCGCCTGCGCAGGCACCGGGCCGATCGGGCCGAGCGTGCCCTGCGTGAGGCCAAGCGTGCGCAGCAGGCCCTGCTTGCGCACATCCAGCAGGCCCAGGAAGCACTTGAACAGACTCGGCAGGAGGAAGCCCGGCAAAGTGCGCAGTTGCTCAGTCAGCATCAGGGCCAGACCCTGACCTTGAAGGGGCTGAAATCCTGGCGCGCGCAGGAACACTCCTTATCCGCCAGCACCCAGCGAGAAGAGGGGCAGCTTGAGGCGTTGCGCAGCCAACGGCCAGTAAAAGAAAGCCACGTTGGCAAAGCCCAGAGGCAAGCCACCGAATGCTTGCGACAGGTTGAAAAGTTACAGGAGTTATCACTTTTACTGGCACGGGAGCCGGCATGACTAAGGTTGCTAATAAACCCCCTCAAAGACCGCCCCTGCGTGAGCCTCGGGAAGAACGTGAGCCGGGAACAGCGGGCGTGGTGCCCTGGGAGCAAGGGCGACTGTTTGCGCGGCTGTTTGCTGATGAGCGTGAGGGCACAGGGACGGGAGCCTCCTTATCGGGAAAAAAATCAGCATCCGGTATCGCCATGATCGAGGCGCTCGCCGAACAGCTGGCGCCGCGTGTATTGGCCGGTTCGCAATGGCCGTTGCAGGCAGTGTTGTACTTGCCACGTCTGGGACGGATCAATGCCAGCGTGCGCCGAGAACAGAGCGCCTGGACCATTGAGCTGGAAGCAGAACAGGGCGCCACGGCACGCTGGCTCAGTGGCGTACGACAGCAGTGTGAGGAACGTTTTGCGCAAGCGCTGGGGCGGCCAGTCAGCGTACTTGTGCCAAGCGTCGGCAACCTATGATCGTACCGCTACTGACATTCCCGTCGATCAAGAGCGACTTGGTTGCCGCACGCAACCGACTGGGGCGCGGCCTGTACCTGCCGTTCCATGTCGCGGGTCAGGCCGGTGAGCTGCGGCTTGAGCCTGGACGTGCGCCAGTTGGCAGTGAAGCGGTGTGCTTTGACACGCAGTGCGGCGTGCTGGCGCTCGCTAAGGCAGGGCCGTTGCTCAGCCTGATGGGCGAGTGTCCGGTGACCCTCGCTGGGGCCGACAACGAACCAGACTCCTGGTTCTGGGCGTTGTTCCAGTATTACCTGAGCCCCGAAGTGCGGTCGTTGTTGGGTTATGTGAGATTGCTGCACACCGAGCGACCAAGGGGGTTTGGCTGCCGCCTCACCGTGACCCTGGGGGCATCCTGGGCTGAGGGTTATGCCTGGTTGAGCCCCGAAAGCTTTTTGGCCTTGCACGAGGCGAGTTCCTGGCGGGCCACGGCTGCGCCACTGCCGTTGTCGTTTCAATTGGCAATTGCCGTGACCCTTGGGCGGTTGCGGTTACCGATTGTACAGGCCAGTAGCCTGCGGACCGGCGATGTGCTGGTGCTTGAACAGACCTTTTTCCAGGCCCTGGGCAGCGGCTATGTGCAGGTTGGCAGAGAGCGCCTGCACGGGGGCATTGACGATGACAACGGGCGCTTACGTTTCATTCTTACTTCTATCGAGGACATGTCCGTGGACGAAGATTTAGCTGTACCTCATTACTCGGGGCATGAAAACGATGAACCTGTCATGGACGTATTCGGCCCCGAGCCGTTCGATGAGTTGAGCATGACGCTGAACGTACGCTGCGGAACACTGAACCTTACCCTGGGGGAGCTGCGTAACCTCGTGCCCGGCTCGGTATTGGGCATTGCCGGTTTCGCCCCGGGCACGGCGGGACTGTATTACGGTGATCGACCCATCGGCCAGGGACAGTTGGTGGAAGTTGACGGGCGTCTGGGGTTGCAGTTGTCCCGAGTGGTGTTCGGTCGATGATTCTTCAGGGGCTGGACCCGGTAGTTCTGGCGGTATTTCTGGGGGCGTTGTCGTTGATGCCCATGCTGTTGGTTGTCTGCACAGCCTTCTTGAAAATCGTGATTGTGCTGATGATTACCCGCAATGCCATCGGCGTACAACAGGTGCCTCCAAGCATGGCCATCAACGGAATCGCCCTGGCTGCCACCTTGTTCATCATGGCACCGGTGGGGTATGAGATCGCCGAGAACCTCAAGGCTTCGCCTCTGGACATGACCAACGTGCAAACGTTTCTGAGTACCGGCAATGAGGCCATCAACCCCTTGCGTGCCTTCATGCTGCGTAATGTGGACCCGGATGTGCTGACCCATCTATTGGAAAATACCGCACGTCTGTGGCCAGCGAAAATGGCGCAGGAGGTGCAGCGTGAGGATCTTATCCTGCTGATTCCGGCCTTTGTGCTTTCGCAATTGCAGGCGGGGTTCGAGATCGGGTTCCTGATCTACATCCCCTTCATCGTGATCGACCTTATTGTTTCCAACCTGCTGCTGGCGCTGGGTATGCAGATGGTCTCGCCGATGACCATTTCCCTGCCGCTCAAGCTGCTGCTGTTCGTGCTGGTGTCTGGCTGGTCGCGGTTGCTCGACAGCCTGTTCCTTTCTTATCTCTGAGTGGCGTATGGAACCTATCGTGCTGTTCAAGCAGGGCATGTTGCTGGTGGTTGTACTGTCGGCGCCGCCGCTGATCGTGGCGGTGGTGGTGGGGGTACTGACCTCCCTGGTACAAGCACTGATGCAGATCCAGGACCAGACATTACCCTTTGGTATCAAGCTGGTGGCGGTGGGTGTCACATTGATCCTGACGGGCCGCTGGATTGGCGTTGAGTTGATCCAGCTGATCAACCTGACGTTTGAAATGATCGGCCGTTCGGCCCTGAACTGAGGCGTTGCCTGTGCTGCTTTATCTTGACTACCTGCCCAGCCTGGTGATTGGCATGGCGCGTATTTACCCCTGTGGCATTTTGGTGGCGGCGTTTTGTTTTCAGCACGTGCGAGGCCTGCCTCGGCACACCATCGTGATGGTCCTGGCGCTGCTGCCCGCGCCGGGTATTCACGCAGCTTTGGCAGGGCAGGACCCTTCAGCAATCATGCTCGGTGCGCTGATGATCAAGGAAGTGGTCCTGGGGTTGCTGCTCGGGGTGTTGCTGGCGATGCCGTTCTGGATGTTCGAGTCGGTCGGGGCACTGCTGGACAACCAGCGTGGAGCCTTGGCAGGTGGCCAACTTAACCCGTCACTGGGGCCGGACGCGACACCGATCGGGCACATGTTCAAGCAACTGGCGATTTACCTGTTGATGGCCGTTCTGGGGTTGGGCACGCTGACCCAGGTGATCTGGGACAGTTATCTGATCTGGCCACCCACCGTGTGGTTTCCGTTTCCAGCGGCTGATGGCATGAGCGTATTTGTCGGGATGCTGAGTGACACGTTCATGCACATGATGCTTTACGCTGCGCCCTTTATTGCCGTGTTGTTGCTGTTGGAGTTTGGCATCGCGTTGCTGGGCGTCTACAGCCAGCAATTGCAAGTGAGTACCTTGGCGCCACCGGTTAAATGCCTGGCGGGAATCGGTATTTTGTTGCTGTACTTTGCATTGTTGCAGGATCTTATTGTCGGGCGTATGAGCCAGCTGGGTGACCTTAAGCACTATCTGGGGCTTTTGTTCTCGGTCTCGGCACCGTGAGTGATTCGGGGGAAAAAAAGCACCCGGCGTCCGCCAAGAAACTGCGTGACCAACGCAAGAAAGGTCAGGTCGCGCAAAGCCAGGATGTGAGCAAGCTGTTGGCACTGACGGCTATCAGTGAAGTCGCCTTGTTCACTGCCGAGACCAGTTTGCAGCGCTTTCAGCAACTGTTGGTGTTCCCGATGTCGCGCTTGAGCCAGCCGTTTGTGCGAGTGCTGGAAGAAGTACTGGTGGAGGGCCTGGTCATGTTTTTCTCGTTCTCTCTGCTGATGGCCGGGCTTGCAATTGCTGCGAAGCTGATTGGCAGCTGGATGCAGTTCGGCTTGTTGTTCGCCCCGCAAACGCTCAAGCTGGATTTCAATCGCCTCAACCCTATCAGCCAGATCAAGCAGATGTTTTCTGCCCAGTCTTTGATGAATCTGTTGATGAGCATAGCCAAGGCGTTCCTCCTGGGCCTGATTGTGTACGTGGTGGTTTGGCCCTCTTTGGGGGCGTTGATCAATCTTGCCAACAGCGATCTGCAGAGTTACCTACTGGCGCTGATCGCGTTGTTCCGTCACTTGCTACATGCCTGCCTGGGGCTGTTGCTGGTGTTGGCGTTGATCGATCTGACGTTGCAGAAGCACTTCTTCGCCAAGCGTATGCGCATGACACAGGTTGAGGTCGTCAAAGAATACAAAGACATGGAAGGCGACCCTCATGTGAAGGGGCAGCGCCGTCAGTTGGCGCAGCAATTGGCCCAGGAGGAACCGAAGGTCAAACTGCCCAAGCTGGAAGAGGCAGACATGCTGGTAGTCAACCCGACGCACTTTGCGGTCGCCCTGTATTACCGTCCTGGCAAGACGCCTCTGCCCCTGCTGATCAGTAAAGGCACGGACGACGAGGCGCGAAAACTGATCGCGCGCGCAAAGGCCGCCGAGGTGCCCGTGATTCAGTGTGTGTGGTTGGCGCGTACGATCTACACCAAAAAGTTGGGAGCCAGCATTCCTCGCGAAACCCTGCAGGCCGTGGCGTTGATCTATCGCACCTTGCGCGAGCTGGACGATGACGCCAAACGCGAGACGCTGGAGCTCCCGGAGCTTGACCAGCGCTGATCAGCGAATGGATCGTGGGTCCAGGACACTGAGACCTGCCAGCGAGAGCATCCGGCTCAGCGTCCTGTCCAGATTGCCGGGCGGTGTTGGCAGCGCGTGCCAGATCACCATGGCGCCCTGGGCATCGAGGTAGACAAAGCACCCCTCGAAGACCAGGGCCTGCTCAAAGCGGCGCTGTAATATCCGTTGCAATTGCCCGGCTTGCAACGCTTCGCGAGCGACATGCAGAGCCAGCCCCGGGCGATTGCCCGCCTGCAACGTGCACACTTTGATACCGGGCGCGAGGGACTGGTGAGCGGCAGCGCCGCTCACCAGGTCGTTCAGCACTACCTGGGGTTGGTTGCCGGGCATTTGCGTCGTGCTCATCGCTCCAGCGATACCGTCTGGTAGTCCGCGCGCTCCCCGGACGGTCCAGGCTGGACGCGCATGTGCGATGGCCACCAGATCACCATCTTCTGCGCGGTCGACTGCGGGCGTGAGCAGGAGTCGCCTTTGCATGTTGGGGTACAAGCGCTGACGAGCAGCGCCGCACCGATCAGGGTGACGCACAACAATTGATGCTTCATGGTCGGGCCTTTTTGACAGGAGTAATCAAGGTAGGGCGCGGTACGCTGAGGTGTTCATCCTTCTTCACCGGGCGCATGGCGATAAAGACTTCGGCTTCTTCTCCCGGCTTCAACCAGGCGCGTGGCCACACGGTGACGGCCAAAGTCTGCGAGTTGCTGCATTCTTTTTCATCGATGCGCACATTGCGGTTGAACTGGTTGCGCATCACCACGACGGCGACGTTGTACTCGGGGCCTGCGTACCATTGGCTGCGCTCGGTGTTCAGCGCCAGCAAGTCGCGGGGGCTGCACAGCGTGTTCAATCCCAGGGGCATGGGCGCCAACTTGAAGGCCTTGGGCACTTCTCCCGTCACCAGATGCGCCAACGTGCTGATGATGTCGCTACGCTTGATCTCGGGCTGGTGAGGGGCGTTGCGCCTGGCCAGTGGTGCAAGGGCCGTCTGCAACTCGGCCTGGTCTGCCTGAGGCAAGTAGCGGGACGGATCGGCCTGGTCGCCGATGACGCGTGGGGTGATGATGAACAGGCGTTCACGCCGATTGTTCTGCCGTTCGCTTGAAGAGAACAACGCCTTGCCCAGCAGTGGGATATCGCCCAGCAGCGGCACCTTGTTGTGCTTGTCGGTGCTTTCCGTGACATGGAATCCGCCCACCACCATTGAGCGTTTTTCCGCCATGACCGCCTGGGTACTGACGTTACCGCGGCGCACATCCAAGTTATTGAGGTCACGATTGGGGTTGGACTCATCGAACGTACCGTCCTCGATATCCACCACCAAGTGAATCTGATGGCTGCCTCGGCTGGTGATGACGCGGGGCACGACCTGCACGCTGGTACCCACGGTGACCGGCAGGATGGTTGCGTTCTGACGACCGGGTGTCAGGTACTGAGTGCGGTTGAAGTCGATCACCGCCGGTTGGTTTTCCAGGGTGAGCACGGAGGGGTTGGACACCATGGTCGCCAGCCCCTTGGCTTCCAGGGCGCGTATGTCAGCATAGAAACGGTCGCGATTCTCGATCGACAACTGCTGCGATGTGCCGGGCGCCATATTTGCACCACCACGGAAACGGCTGTTCTGAAACCCCCAGTTCACGCCGAATTCACGCAATTGGGTGCGCTCGATATCCAGAATGATCGTATCGATTTCCACCAACTTGCGCGCCACATCGAGTTGAGCGATCAACTCGCGGTACATGGCCTGGCGCTCTGGCAGGTCATAAATGAGCACCGCGTTATTGCGCATATCGGCTTCGACGCGAATGCGACTGGTGGGTGCCGGCGCCCGCGGGGTGAGTGTGGCGCCAATATCCATTGGCATGGGAGTGCTGTTTGTAGCGAGCATCTGCCCCAGCAACGGGTTGCTCAAGCGGGGAACGTTGGGTACGAGAGGGGCGGGCTGTGAGGCGGGGCGCTGGGCTAACGCAGGGGGTGTCGCGTTGGAGCGTGGCTCCAGTAAGCCCCGCACAATGCTGGAAACACCGGCAATGGTGATCTTCTGGCCGCGATAATCCACGTGGCGATCCGCTGCATTGGCAAACTTCAGCGGGAAACTCAGCACGCTCTGTTTTTCGTCCACCGAGCGGCGTTGGCTGCTGAACTGTTTGACTTGCTCGATATAGCGCCGAGGCCCTGAGACCAACACGATGCCATCGTCGGGCAACTCACCCCAACCGAAGCGGCTGTCGAGCAGGCCGATATCAGTGAGGGCTTGCTTGAGGTCGGCAATGGTCTCGGAGGAGACCTCCAGGCGCGCTGACTCTTGCTGGTCCAGAGTACTGACGTAGAGCGTGTTGTTGTACAGGTACCATTGGAAGCGATGCTCTACCCCCAGGCGGTCGAGCAATGACTGCGGGGTGTTAGCGCGTATCTTGCCATTGACGATGCCTTCCAGCAGGCCCTCGATCTGCAGCTGTGTACCGAAGGTCTGGGCGAAATCTTCGAGTACCTCGCGCACCGGCTTATGCTCGGCTTCATAAGCGTAGGCGGTGTTTTTCCATTCCGAAGGGATGGCGGCCAGCGCGCTTTGTGCTGAAACCAGCAACCAGGAAAACAAAAACACATTCCGCCAGTGGGTTCTTTTGGCTGTAACGGCAGGCGAGCCAAGGTACGAGCGATTGCCCTTATGGGTCTTGTTAGACATAGACAGTTCTCTGATTAGTACGAACGTGAACTTAGCGGGGTGGGTTTGAGGTTTTGAACTGGGCGAGCAAGTCGTGCATTGATTGCGCGCCATGTGTCGCGTTGGTTGAGCAGGGCTTCAAGGCAGCCAAGCAGGCCGGCTTCTCCACGGTCGGCGCGCAGGCTGTTAATCACCCATAGCGCTCCCGTGTCGGCTTTTTGAGCCAATGCACCTTGAAAATGATTCAAGCTGGCCGCGCCCAGGCGCAGCCAGCCTTGCAAGGCTGAGTTATCGGGTAGAGAAGAGGTCAGTTGAGCCCCCAATAAAACGGTGTCTCCCTGACGTTGCAGGGTGACTTCGTCGTCGCCCTCAAATAGAGCGATTTTTTCCTTTCCGCTGCTCAACCAGTCACTCACGAGCGCCTTCATCTACTGGAAGCTTTCAATAGTTGTTTTAAGCATTTGGTTGACGGTTTTACCGTGCTCGTTATAAAGCGCAAAGGTGACCTCTCTACGCGTTACCAAGTTGTGAAAGAGTTCGCTGTCTTCGGCGGCCAGGCTTTCTTCGAAGCCGGCTTTGAACTCCTTGTATGTCGATGTTTTATTTCGGGCAATCGAATGAGTCAGTTCTTTGAAAAAATCCATGATTTTTCCTCGGTTTTCTATTGTCGATGGATGAATTTAAACAGTCAGCTCTGAGTGATTAACATAAAGAAAGTCTCTATGTTCGTAGGATTAAATCTCGATCAAGTACTCTTTATCCTGCTTGAAAAAAGTGTCGAGCATGGCGTTCCAGCTGATACGGAAGTCGCCCTCATCTGTTTTCAGTACGAGTGTCTGAAGATGAACTGTGTCGTCGGCGCTTAACTTCCAGGCGTTGCTCTTGTGGCGTGCAAGGCTCTGCCTTATTTCCTCAAGATCAAGGGGATGACAGAGCAGCGTCGCGCTGACTTCCTGAACTTGGCTCTCCAGCAAGTGCTTTAACAGTGCTGCGAGCCTTTGCGGGGCAGTCGTCTCGCCGAGCAAGCAGCGAATGGCCTGGTTGGTTATGGAGGTCGCATAGTGTTCAAGGTTGTCGCGCATCGTTTGACGGTCGCGTTCCCATTGCTTGAGTTGTGCATCTGCGCGTTGCCAGATTTCCAATGAGGCTTGTTCAAGCATGGCCTCGCATTTTTTCTCGGCCATAATTATCAATTCGTCGGCCTGGGCCTTGGCGTGGCTCAAGAGGTGGTTGGCGTGTTCCCAATGGGCAAGCTCTTCGCGCTTGATAAGGCTTCCTCGTGCGCCGGATGCGTCATTGCGTAACTCAATAGTATGTCGGCATAACATTACTGTTTTCCTCACCTGTGCGAGACAGGGGCGTGTTGCCGCTCGCCATGGTCGTGACGCGCCAGACGACGGCCTGCCAGAGAGTGTTCAATCGGCCGCTTGCATGTTCGAGTGGGGCGTTTGCTATTTCAGCCTCGCTCACACGTGTACGGGGAAAGCGCAATCGAAGACGCTGCCAGATAGCCGGTTCAACCCAGCTATGAAGCAGTCGCAGTGGATCGGAATGTGGGGGCAGCATGGAGGGGTGCAGCGCCATGGAGAGGCGCATGCACCACTGGTGATGACTTTCACTCAATGGTGATGGCGCTTCGGGATTGAATATGTGCGTGACCAATGCCAGCCCCAGGTTCAGTTGATCCGTCGTGGCCAGGGCCAACCGAAGCACGGTAGCGTGAGGCGCAGCAGGCAAGCAGGCTTTAAAACCCGTCAGGTTGTCGGGCACTGACCGGCCGTTGTAAAAAAGCCTTTCAATCGCACGATACTCCTCACCTCGCCAGTCTTCGTGGGCCTGCTTCCAGGGAAAAGCCCACCACTGAGCCCAGGCCAGTTGTTCACGCATGAGAGGGTCGGGTCTAGGTGCCATGCGTTGACCCCGCTGAGTCGCCTTTAATGGCCGGCTCCTGGGAGTGACGCTTGCGCCGCGCTTGGAGGAAGATCATGGCGGCCACGGCCGAAACCAGAGCGAGCAGCACAATCATTATGCTGGTTCGCCAGAAGCCGAGATCGTCGCCAGGCACCAGGAAGGGGCCGAAATACACCAGGCGTTGCTGTTCCTGATAAGTGGAGGCAGGTACAAACACCACAGTGAGTTTTTGCGGGTTATCCACCGCTGTGGTCATCCCGGGAATACTGCTTGCCACCATTCTGCGGACCCGCGCACGGATGTTGTCGGGATCCAGGCGTGGATCATGCTTGATAAACACGGAGGCAGATGCAGGTTGGACCGGCTCTCCTGGCGCAATGCGCTCGGGCAACACCACATGCACGCGTGCGACAATAACGCCATCGATCTTGGACAAGGTGGTTTCAAGCTCTTGGGATAAGGCATAGATGTAGCGGGCACGCTCTTCCAGGGGGGTGGAAATGACCCCTTCCTTGCGAAATGTATCCCCCATGGTGGTCCGGGCAAGTCGAGGAAGGCCTGCCGCTTCCAAGGTACGTACGGCGCGCCCGATGTCGTTTGTATTGACCGTTACGACGACGCCATCTTTGGCCGGGGTCTTTTGCGCACGAATATGTTTATCAGCCAATTCGGCGACGACCTCATTGGCTTCTTGCTCGGACAATTGGCGATGAAGTTCCACTCGGTCACCGCATCCGCTCAGTATAAAAGCCATGATCAAAACTAAAACGACACGCAGAGAGTTATTCATGCTCAGGACTGCATGTTACTGATCTTGTCGATGCACTGTGTTGTCTTGGCCAGACATTTCACCATGAGTTGTGATGTGAGTTGTGCGCTATATAACTCTCGTGGGTAAGTACTGATGGCCTCAACATCTATACCTTTTTTGGTTGAGCGGATTATTTTTGCGAAGCCATCTCTTGAGTGACTGAGGTGCTTTGAGGCCTCTGTCAAAAGGAGCGAGACTTCAGGCTTGGCAGAAGTCGCGTTGGTGGGGCGTTCAAGCATCGATGTGAAAAAACTGGCATCCATACCGTCTGGCGACTGTTCCTGGGCTGCACGGGTATGTTCCGTACTGCTGCCTTTCTGTGAGAAAGGGTCGTTTGCTATTCGCATGGCGGTTTACTCGATCAAAGTGGGCGCAGCTTTACAGGCGTACACACTGGCCTGTCGGGAGGGGGGATGATTACCTTTCGGACTAGAGAGCCTGAAAGGTAATCGATCACCCGATAATTATTGACCGGACCCCGACCGGATCAACCCTTGAATGTTTTTCACTTCAGCGCTTCTCCAGCCGTTTTTTATGGCATCAGCCTTCATCTTTTCGAAGATGCCTTCGGCGCCATCTTCGCCACCTCCAGCAAATCCGTCTCCTGTGCCTCCGTTAAATTTAGTGAATGGGTTAGACGTGTTTGCCAACGCTTGTGAATAGATCGAACCTGAGGTAATAGTTGACATATAAGGGTCCTTTGTGAATTAAGAATTGTATTCGCTGCCCGTAACATCATCATAGATATGACGCTGTTGACATATTTTGCAGCTATAATTGTGTGGCCTATAAAACGGATGCGTTCCAAAAGTTTTGAGCGGAGGTGTAACGAAATATGATCCTCAATATTTGAGAAACTATCGGCTCTTCATGTGCTGGCTCGTATCATTGAGGTTTTGACTATAAGATTTTTGAACCGGGCGTCATCAAGCTTATGCCAATGATATGTTCAATTGTTTCATTCTGTAATACAGCGTGCGCTTCGCAACCCCCAGCTCAATGGCTACGGTATCCACACAGTGTTGGTGACGGTACATCGACTCTTCAATCAACGCTTTTTCAATTTGTTGAAGGCGTGCCTTCAGGTCCGTCTGAGGGGGCGGCTGACGGCAGGCGGGGGCTGAGAGCGGCGGGAGGCCCAGGACGAACCGTTTCGCCGCCGAGCGTAGCTCGCGAACATTACCCAGCCAGGGGTGGCAGAGCAGTTCATGCAACAGGCCGTCAGAAGGCGATGGAGGTGTGCAATTGAACTGGTCTGCTTCTTCCTGAATCATCTGCAGAAACAACGGGATGATGCGCTCGCGCCGATCGCGCAGGGCGGGCAGTTCGATGTTCACGACATTCAGCCGAAAGTAGAGATCACGCCTGAAGGCGCCCTGGTCGACCATGATTTGCAGGGATTGCTGGGCCGATGCAATGACGCGCATGTCCACGGAAATGAACCGAGTCGAACCCAGGCGCTCCACCCCGCGGCACTCCAGCACACGCAGTAGCTTGGCTTGCAGGCTCAAGGGCATGCTGTCGATCTCATCAAGGTACAGAGTACCCAAGTGGGCGGCTTCGACAAATCCAGCCCTTGATTGCACTGCCCCGGTGTAGGCGCCGCTGTTGACACCGAACAGCTGGCTTTCCGCCAGGCTTTCAGGGATGGCCGCACAGTTCACGGCGACAAAATTACCTCGTCGACCCGATAAGCGATGAATCCGTTGTGCAAGCGTATCTTTGCCGGTACCCGTTTCTCCCAACAGCAGGATGTCAACGTTAAGCGCGGCGGTGTTGTTAAGTGTGGTTTCAATTTCCTGACCATCGATGAGTGAAACGTCTGTTGTATTATCCTTCTGGACGTAGGCCGACATCGATGTGTACTCCCTGTTCGCTAGTACTTCACTGTAGAAGGGCGGTGTGCAAGCGCCAACTCAGTAGAACGCAGAATATAAAAGTTTTCACCCGGCGAAGAGGTAGTTATGTGCCGGAATAATGTAGGAAAATGACTGTAAGTTTAAGTTTTTAATGTGCTCGGCTTTAGTTTGGTTAAAGCGTCGAAAAAGGTAAGTAGGAAGATTCTGAGATAGTTGAGTATTTGGATATGTGTTTTTATTTGTAAGCTTAAATACCGGCCACAAAAAAGCCGATGCAATGCATCGGCTTTTTGTTCGCAGTCAATACTGCGGTGGTGCTTACACGTTAAAGCGGAAGTGCATCACATCGCCATCTTTAACAATGTAGTCCTTGCCTTCCAGGCGCCATTTACCGGCTTCCTTGGCACCGGCTTCACCCTTGAACTGGATGAAGTCGTTGTAGGCGATCACTTCGGCGCGGATGAAGCCTTTCTCAAAGTCGGTGTGGATCACGCCAGCAGCCTGTGGCGCGGTAGCACCGACCTTGACGGTCCAGGCGCGGACTTCTTCGACACCGGCGGTGAAGTAGGTCTGCAGGTTGAGCATTTCGTAGCCTGCGCGGATCACGCGGTTCAAGCCAGGCTCTTCCAGGCCCAGGGCCTCGAGGAACATGTCCTTTTCTTCGCCGTCATCGAGCTCGGCGATTTCCGCTTCGATCTTGTTGCACACCGGAACAACGATGGCGCCTTCTTCGTCGGCAATAGCCTTGACCACGTCGAGCAGCGGGTTGTTCTCGAAGCCGTCTTCGGCAACGTTGGCGATGTACATCACAGGCTTGGTGGTCAGCAGGTGGAAGCCCTTGATCACGGCCTTCTCATCGGCCCCCATGTTCTTCATCAGGCTGCGCGCAGGCTTGCCTTCGGTGAAGTGCGCGATCAGCTGCTCCAGCAGGCCCTTCTGGACCACTGCATCCTTGTCGCCGCCCTTGGCGTTACGCGCGACTTTCTGCAGTTGCTTTTCGCAGCTGTCGAGGTCGGCGAAGATCAGTTCCAGGTCGATGATCTCGATGTCGCGCTTGGGGTCGACGCTGTTGGAGACGTGAATCACGTTCTCGTCTTCAAAGCAGCGGACCACATGGGCGATAGCATCGGTTTCGCGGATGTTGGCCAGGAACTTGTTGCCCAGGCCTTCACCTTTCGAGGCGCCGGCGACGAGGCCCGCGATGTCGACGAACTCCATAGTGGTCGGCAGGATGCGCTTGGGATTGACGATGGCCGCCAGTGCGTCAAGACGCGGGTCCGGCATCGGCACGATGCCGCTGTTGGGTTCGATGGTGCAGAAGGGGAAGTTCTCCGCCGCAATACCGGACTTGGTCAGGGCGTTGAACAGGGTGGACTTGCCGACGTTGGGCAGGCCGACGATGCCGCAATTGAATCCCATGGTGTTTCCCCTCGGATAAGAGTCAGGCCTTCTGGCTGTGCAGGTTTTTCATCGCACGGTTCCATTCACCGGCGAAGATATCCGGCAGCACGCCGAGGGCAAAATCGATGCTGGCATCGAGTTTTTCCTGTTCGGCGCGTGGCGCACGACCCAGGACGAAATTTGAAACCATACTGGCAACGCCTGGGTGGCCAATGCCGAGCCGCAGACGGTAAAAATTATTCTGATTGCCCAACTGCGCGATGATGTCACGCAGGCCATTGTGCCCACCATGCCCGCCGCCGAGCTTGAGCTTGGCTACGCCGGGTGGCAAGTCCAGTTCGTCATGGGCCACCAGGATTTCTTCGGGTTTGATCCGGAAGAAGCCCGCAAGCGCCGCGACAGCCTGGCCGCTGCGGTTCATATAGGTGGTGGGAATCAGTAGACGAACATCCTGACCCTGGTGCGAGAAGCGCCCGGTCAGGCCAAAATATTTGCGATCGGCCACCAGGTTGGCGCCTTGGGCGTGGGCGATGCGCTCAACAAAAAGGGCCCCCGCGTTATGCCGGGTCTGTTCGTATTCGGCGCCTGGATTTCCCAGGCCAACGATCAGTTTAATGGCAGTCACGACAGGAGCCCTTCCTTTGGAGTTGTGGATAACATCGCCGTACCCAGGTGCGGCGAAAGTGGACGACACTACATCATTTACTCAAGAGTAAACGCCGCGTTATCGCCCGCTTTCTCGCTACGTTTCGGTCCGCGATGTTTCCTCAAGCTCCGGCAATACAGAGTGAATTACTCTGCAGCGCCTTCTTCAGCTTCTTCTGGAGCAACGCGTGGAGCGTGAACGTTGGCAACAGCTTTGTCATCACCGTGAGCCAGTGCGACAAACTCAACGCCTTTAGGGGCCTTGAGGTCGGACAGGTGAACGATGGCGCCGATTTCCAGAGCCGACAGGTCGACTTCGATGAACTCAGGCAGGTCTTTCGGCAGGCAGGTCACTTCGATTTCGTTCAGGACGTGAGAGATCTCGCCGCCTTTCTTGACCGGAGCTTCTTCACCCACAAAGTGCACAGGCACGATGGCGGTCAGTTTCTGGCCAGCTACAACGCGAACGAAGTCAGCGTGCATGATGAACTGCTTGGAAGGGTGACGCTGCATCGCTTTAACGATGACGTTCTGCTTGGCGCCGTCGACGTTCAGCTCGATAACGTGGCTGTAGGCAGCTTCGTTTTCGAACAGCTTGGCGATTTCCTTGGCCAGGATGGTCACGGATTCAGCAGGCTTGTTACCACCGTAGACAACGGCTGGGATGTTGGCGGCGTGACGCAGGCGGCGGCTCGCACCTTTCCCCAGGTCAGTACGCGCTTGGGCGTTCAGAGTAAATTCGTTCATGTTGTATCTCCAAAATAGCCATCATCGAGGGGCGTTTGCGACCAGCGCCGAACTCGATATGGGCAAAAAAGCCCCGCCCCAGCGGAATGCTGGGGCGGGGCGCTTTTCGTCAGTGAGGTGATCCGTTGGTTTGACCCTTAACGGAACATCGCGCTGATCGATTCTTCATTGCTGATGCGGCGAACCGCTTCGGCAACGACCGGTGCAATATCCAGTTGGCGGATACGTGCACAGGCTTGAGCTGCGGCGGACAACGGGATGGTGTTAGTCACCACCAGTTCGTCCAGCACGGAGTTCTCGATGTTTTCGATCGCTCGGCCCGACAGCACAGGGTGTGTGCAGTAGGCGAAGACTTTTGCTGCACCGTGCTCTTTCAAGGCTTTCGCCGCGTGGCACAGCGTGCCGGCGGTGTCGACCATGTCATCAACCAGAATACAGGTGCGCCCTTCGACATCACCGATGATATGCATCACTTCAGAGTGATTGGCTTTCTCACGGCGTTTGTCGATGATCCCGAGGTCCACGCCCAGGGATTTGGCAACAGCCCGTGCACGCACGACGCCACCAATGTCCGGGGACACGATCATTAGGTTTTCAAAGCGCTGGTCTTCGATGTCATCCACCAGGACGGGGGAGCCGTAGATGTTATCTACCGGAATATCGAAGAACCCCTGGATTTGGTCAGCGTGCAGGTCAACCGTGAGCACACGGTCGATACCTACCACGGTCAGCATGTCAGCAACGACTTTCGCGCTGATAGCTACACGTGCGGAGCGCGGACGGCGATCCTGACGGGCATAACCAAAGTAAGGGATTACAGCTGTGATTCGAGTCGCTGAGGAGCGGCGGAAGGCATCAGCCATCACGACGAGTTCCATCAGGTTATCGTTGGTCGGAGCGCAGGTCGGCTGAATAATGAAGACGTCTTTACCGCGGACATTTTCATTGATCTCGGCTGTAATTTCGCCGTCGGAGAATTTACCGACAGAGATGTCACCGAGAGGGATATGCAGCTGACGTACGACACGTCGAGCCAGATCGGGGTTGGCATTCCCCGTAAAGACCATCATCTTGGACACGCGCAGTACCTAGAGGCTGAGGGTAACCTGGATGAGTATTAGAAAATGGCAGGGGCGGCTGGATTCGAACCAACGCATGGCAGGATCAAAACCTGCTGCCTTACCGCTTGGCGACGCCCCTGTATCTGTTGCAACGAGTGCCTAACACTCGGTTCCTTTTAGAGCAGACTTTGCAGCTTGCGATGCAACATCGAAACGTTGCTTCCTTTTGCTACAAACCCTGTAAGGGTCTCTGTAAGAAGGGCCGAGACTTTATCAGCTTCAGCTTTGCTTGGGAAGCCCCCAAACACACAACTTCCAGTGCCGGTTAATTTTGCTTCGGTAAATTTACCTAACAAATTCAAAGCGTTACGTACCTCTGGATAACGCCTTGCTACAACCGGTAAGCAGTCATTTCGACTGTTTCCCTTGGGAACGGGGCGCACTTTAATGGGAGAAGAGTTACGTGTCAACAACGGATCTGAAAAAATTTCTGCTGTACTTACAGATACTTGCGGCACCAGCACGACATACCAAGGTTCTTCGGGTTCTACAGGGGTGAGTTTCTCCCCAACGCCTTCAGCAAATGCGGCGTGCCCCCGCACGAAAACCGGGACGTCGGCGCCCAGCGTGAGGCCCAGCGCAGCAAGGCGATCGTGGTCCCAGCCCAGTTGCCATAAGTGATTGAGGCCCAACAAAGTGGTCGCGGCATTGGAGCTGCCGCCACCGATACCCCCGCCCATGGGCAGGATTTTGTCGATCCAGATATCAATGCCAAGTGGGCAGCCGGATTGTGCCTGAAGTTTTTTGGCTGCCCGCACAATCAGATTGCTGTCGTGGGGCACGCCGTCGAATTCGGTGTGCAGTTGGATTACGCCATCCTCACGCACGGCAAAGGTCAGCTCATCGCCGTAGTCGAGAAACTGAAACAGCGTCTGCAACTCGTGGTAGCCATCTTCACGACGGCCAAGGATGTGCAGCATCAGGTTGAGCTTGGCCGGGGAGGGCAGGGTCAATTTTTGTGCGGACACGTTATTGCCCCAGTTTGCGCGGTTGCCAGTCCTTGATCACCAGCGTGACATCAAGTTCGGTGCCATGCAGCTTGATACGTTCGGGAAGCCAATAGCCGCTTTGCTCCACGTAGCTCAAATATTCGACCTGCCAGCCATCCTGCTCCAGGGTAGCGAGGCGGCTGTCGCCATTGAGGCTCAGCCGGCTCTTGCTGTCAGGTGCCGGCAGGCCGCGGACCCACCAGACCAGATGAGAGACGGGCAGCTTCCAGCCAATCTGCTGCTCCAGCAGTTCTTCCGGAGAGGTTGCCTCGTAGCGGCCCTGATTGGCCACTTCCAGGCTTACTTGCCCTGGCCTGCCAGTCAGGCGGGCTGCGCCACGACCCAGGGGGCCCGAGAGGCGAATGTCGTAGTAGTCCTGGCGTTGCAGCCAGAACAGGGTGCCGCTGCCGGAGTCTTTCGGCGCACGCACCCCGACCTTGCCCTCGATCTGCCAGCCATCGATGCTGCTGAGCTGGTCCTTGTGTTGTTTCCATTGTGCCGGGTTGCCCTGGCCTTCAACGGATTCACGGCTGCCGATGCCCGCGCAACCGGCGAGCAGGGCGATGAAACTGAAAACGATAATGTGGCGCAAGAACATAAGCTTAAAGGGTCTCGGATCCGGTCAGGCGCTTGATGGTGCTGCGCAGGATAGGGCTGTCGGGTTGTTCCTTGAGGAACTTTTCCCAGATTTGTCGGGCTTCGCGCTGCTTGCCATTGGCCCAGAGCACTTCGCCCAGGTGTGCGGCAACTTCCTGGTCCGGGAAACGCTCCAGCGCCTGGCGCAGTAAGCGCTCGGCCTCGTCGAGGTTGCCCAGGCGGTAATTCACCCAGCCCAGGCTGTCGAGTACGGCCGGGTCTTCCGGGTTGAGCGCGTGGGCTTGTTCGATCAGCACCTTGGCTTCGGCGTAGCGCGTGGTGCGATCGGACAAGGTGTAGCCCAGGGCGTTAAGGGCCATGGCGTTGTCCGGGTCACGCTTGATGATCAGGCGCAGGTCTTTCTCCAACTGCGCCAGGTCATTGCGTTTTTCCGCCTGCATGGCGCGGGTGTACAGCAGGTTCAAATCGTCGGGGTATTGCAGCAACGCCTGTTGCAATAACTTCCAGGCGCGTTCGCCCTGCTTGTTGGCCGATAAGGTCTCGGCCTGGATCAGGTACAGCTGGATCGCATAGTCCGGCTCGGCATCGCGGGCCGCGGCCAGGCGTTTTTCCGCTTCGTCGGTGCGGCCATTGCTCATCAGGATGTCGGCTTGGCGCAACTGCGCTGGCAGATAATCATTGCCGGGGCCGACTTGGGCGTATTCAAGCAGGGCCGCCTGCGGGTCGTTGCGCTCTTCAGCGATGCGGCCCAGGTTCAAGTGCGCCGAATCCACGTGGCTGTCACGTTCGATCAGCTCTTGCAGGTAGCCCTTGGCCTCGTCCCAGGCCTTGGCTTCCAGGCACACCAATGCCAGGGAATAACGCAGTTCGTCGTCGTCCGGGTATTGCTGGACCAGGTTGGCGAACTGCACTTTGGCGTCTTCCATCCGGTCCTGCTCAACCAGCATGCGTGCATAGGTCAGGAGCAGGCGCTTGTCGCCGGGGTATTTCTTGATGCTTTTTTCCAGCAGCGGAATCGCTTCCTTGCCGCGGTTAAGGCTTTGCAGCAGGCGTGCACGCAACAGGATCGGCGCGATTTCGCCTTCTTCCGGCGGGTTCTGTTCCAAGAGGTTGAGCGCGGCGTCGGCTTCATCGTCCTGTTGCAGCAGCAGGGCCTTGCCGAAAATCAACTGGCTGTTCTTCGGATGCTTTTGCAGCAGGCGATCGAAACTCTTCATCAGGCCGTTGCGCGTGTCCTGGTCGGTGTCGGCGGCCGATAGCGCAAGAAAGTCAAAATGTGTGTCGCCCTTGCCCTGCAGAACCTTCTCCATATAGACCATGGAGTCGTCATAGCGCCCGGCACGCGCCAATTGCACGGCTGCGGCGCGTTGGGCTTCCAGATCATCCGGGGCGTTTTTGGCCCAGATCAGCGAGGTGTCCAGCGCTGCCTGGTCGGCGCCCAGGTATTCGGCGATGCGAAACGCTCGCTCGGAAATCCCCGGGTCCTGGGTGTTGATGGCCTGGGTCACGTAATTATCCAGCGCAATATCGAAGCGATTGCGCTGGCCGGCCAGTTCAGCGGTCAGCAGGCTGTAGATCGTTTCTTCACTGAACGAGGAATAAACCTTGGGTTTTTCAGGGGCGGGAGTGCTGTCTTCCACCGGCGACGTAGCGTCCGGCGACACGGGTGCCATGGCCTGGCAGCCGCTGAGGAAGACAAAAGCGAGGAGCAACGCGGAAGATCTATTCATATAGGAAGAGGACGACTAACCTGCGGTCGGATCATCATGACACAAGCCTTCGGCCAAACATAACCGGGGCACTCGGAATACGACTATTGCTGCCTTTTGCCTTTCCTTTGTAGGCGCGAGCTTGCTCGCTCCTACAAAAGTGCATTGATAGGCATAAGATATAGGGACAATAGACGACGGTGGTTGTTCTGGATCTTTCGAAGTAGGACAATTGTCGGCTTCCCGACATCATCAGCGATATTGAATGGCCTTCCTCGCACTCGGTATTAACCACAAGACTGCCTCCGTAGACGTGCGCGAGCGCGTGGCGTTTACGCCAGAGCAGTTGGTTGAGGCCCTGCAGCAGCTCTGCCGGCTTACCGACAGCCGCGAAGCTGCGATTCTTTCCACCTGCAATCGCAGCGAGCTCTATATAGAGCAGGAACATCTCTCGGCGGATGTGGTGCTGCGCTGGCTGGCCGATTATCACCATTTGAGCCTCGATGACCTGCGCGCCAGCGCTTATGTGCATGAAGAGGATGCGGCAGTTCGTCACATGATGCGCGTGGCGGCCGGTCTCGACTCGCTGGTGTTGGGTGAACCGCAGATTCTCGGCCAGATGAAGTCCGCCTACGCCGTGGCGCGTGAGGCCGGCACCGTCGGCCCATTGCTGGGCCGCCTGTTCCAGGCCACCTTCAATTCCGCCAAGCAAGTGCGTACCGATACGGCCATCGGCGAAAACCCGGTGTCCGTGGCCTTTGCCGCTGTGAGCCTGGCCAAGCAGATTTTCAGCGACTTGCAGCGCAGCCAGGCCCTGCTGATCGGCGCTGGTGAAACCATCACCCTGGTGGCCCGTCACCTGCACGATCTTGGCGTGAAGCGCATCGTGGTCGCCAACCGCACCCTGGAGCGCGCCAGCATTCTGGCCGAGCAGTTCGGTGCGCATGCGGTGCTGCTGTCGGACATTCCCGCTGAACTGGTACGCAGTGATATCGTCATCAGTTCCACCGCCAGCCAATTGCCGATTCTGGGCAAGGGCGCGGTCGAGAGCGCGTTGAAGCTGCGCAAGCACAAGCCGATCTTCATGGTGGATATCGCCGTTCCCCGGGATATCGAGCCCGAAGTCGGCGAGTTGGACGACGTTTACCTCTATAGCGTTGATGATCTGCATGAAGTGGTCGCTGAAAACCTCAAGAGCCGGCAGGGTGCCGCCCAGGCCGCCGAGGAAATGGTCAGCACCGGTGCCGAAGATTTCATGGTGCGCCTGCGTGAACTGGCGGCAGTGGATGTGCTCAAGGCGTATCGTCAGCAGGGTGAACGCCTGCGTGATGAAGAGTTGCTCAAGGCCCAGCGCATGCTGGCCAATGGCAGTGGCGCCGAAGAGGTGCTGATGCAATTGGCCCGTGGCCTGACCAACAAACTGCTTCACGCGCCTAGCGTCCAGTTGAAAAAGCTTACCGCCGAAGGCCGCCTCGATGCGCTGGCCATGGCCCAGGAACTCTTTGCCCTCGGTGAGGGCGCGTCAGACAGCTCTTCGGATAAAAAACCGCAATGAAAGCGTCACTGCTCAATAAACTGGACGTGCTCCAGGACCGTTTCGAAGAACTGACCGCCTTGCTCGGCGATGGCGAGGTCATTTCCGATCAGACCAAATTCCGTGCCTATTCCAAGGAATACGCCGAAGTTGAGCCCATTGTGGCCACCTATAAAAACCTGCTGAAAGTCCAGGCCGACCTCGAAGGTGCCCAGGCCCTGCTCAAGGACAGCGACCCGGACATGCGTGAAATGGCCGTGGAAGAAGTCCGCGAAGCCAAGGACAAACTCGCTGAGCTTGAGGGTGACTTGCAACGCATGTTGCTGCCCAAGGACCCTAACGACGGACGCAACGTGTTCCTCGAAATCCGCGCCGGCACCGGTGGCGACGAGGCGGCGATTTTCTCCGGCGACCTGTTCCGCATGTATTCGCGTTATGCCGAGCGTCGTGGCTGGCGGGTGGAGATCCTCTCCGAGAACGAGGGCGAGCACGGCGGCTATAAAGAAGTCATCGCCCGGGTTGAAGGCGACAACGTCTATGGCAAGCTGAAGTTCGAGTCCGGTGCGCACCGCGTACAGCGGGTGCCAGCCACCGAATCCCAGGGCCGTATCCACACCTCGGCGTGCACCGTCGCGGTGTTGCCTGAGCCGGACGAACAGGAAGCCATCGAGATCAACCCGGCGGACTTGCGCGTCGACACCTACCGCTCATCCGGCGCGGGTGGCCAGCACGTTAACAAGACCGACTCGGCGATCCGTATCACTCACTTGCCGTCGGGCATTGTGGTGGAGTGCCAGGAAGAACGTTCCCAGCACAAGAACCGTGCACGGGCCATGTCCTGGTTGTCGGCCAAGTTGAACGACCAGCAGACCAGCGCCGCGGCCAACGCAATTGCCAGCGAACGCAAGCTGCTGGTGGGCTCCGGCGACCGCTCCGAGCGTATCCGCACCTACAACTTTGCCCAGGGCCGGGTTACCGACCATCGGGTCAACCTCACCCTCTACTCCCTCGACGAAATTCTCGCCGGTGGCGTGGATGCGGTGATCGAGCCGTTGCTCGCCGAATACCAGGCCGACCAACTGGCGGCGATAGGTGACTGAATGACCATCATTGCCAGCCTGCTGCGCGCCGCTGACCTGCCCGACTCGCCGACGGCGCGCCTGGACGTGGAGTTGCTGCTGGCCGCTGCCCTGGGCAAATCGCGCAGCTACCTGCATACCTGGCCGGAAAAGATCGTCAGCAGCGAAGACGCCCTGACCTTTGCCGGCTACCTGCAGCGCCGCCGCAGCGGTGAGCCGGTGGCCTATATCCTCGGCCAGCAAGGCTTCTGGAAACTCGACCTGGAAGTAGCACCGCACACTTTGATCCCCCGCCCGGAAACTGAGTTGCTGGTGGAAGCTGCCCTGGAATTGCTGCCCGCCACGCCCGCCCAGGTCCTGGACCTGGGCACCGGTAGCGGCGCCATCGCCTTGGCCCTGGCCAGCGAACGTCCGGCCTGGCAGGTCACGGCGGTCGACCGCGTGCTGGAGGCCGTGGCCCTGGCCGAGCGCAATCGTCAACGTCTGCACCTCAATAACGCTACGGTGCTCAACAGCCATTGGTTCAGCGCCCTGCAAGGCCACCGCTTCGACCTGATCATCAGCAACCCGCCCTACATTGCCGACAATGACCCGCACCTGGCGGCCGGCGATGTGCGCTTCGAACCGGCCAGTGCGCTGGTGGCGGGGCACGATGGTCTGGACGACTTGCGCCTGATCACCCAAGAGTCTCCTGACCACCTGAACGACGGAGGCTGGCTGTTGCTCGAGCACGGTTACGACCAGGCCCAGGCCGTGCGCGATTTGTTGCTGAACCAGGGCTTTGACGGCGTACACAGCCGCATCGATCTCGGCGGTCACGAGCGCATCACCTTGGGGCGCCGCCCGTGCTGACCGACCAGGAGCTGTTGCGCTATAGCCGGCAGATTCTGTTGCAGCCTGTCGACATCGACGGCCAATTGCGCCTGAAGCAGAGTCGCGCGTTGATCGTCGGCCTGGGTGGCCTGGGCGCTCCGGTGGCGCTTTACCTGGCCGCTGCCGGGGTGGGCGAATTGCACTTGGCGGATTTCGATACAGTCGATTTGACCAACCTGCAACGCCAGATCATCCATGACACCGACAGCGTGGGGCAGACCAAGGTCGATTCGGCCATGGGGCGCCTGAGGGCGATCAACCCTGAAGTCACCCTGGTCGCCCATCGTGCTGCGCTGGATGCCGACTCGCTGGCCGCTGCGGTCAACGCAGTGGACCTGGTGCTCGATTGCAGCGACAACTTCTCTACTCGCGAGGCGGTCAACGCGGCCTGCGTCGCCGCCGGCAAACCGCTGGTCAGTGGCGCGGCCATTCGCCTTGAGGGGCAGTTGTCGGTATTCGACCCCCGTCGCGCCGACAGCCCCTGTTACCACTGTTTGTACGGGCACGGCAGCGACACTGAACTGACCTGCAGCGAAGCCGGCGTTGTCGGGCCGTTGGTGGGGGTGGTTGGCAGCCTGCAAGCGCTGGAAGCCTTGAAGCTGCTGGCCGGTTTTGGTGAGCCGTTGGTGGGGCGCCTGTTGTTGATCGATGCGCTGACCACGCGTTTTCGCGAGTTGCGCGTCAAGCGTGACCCAGGCTGCAGCGTCTGCGGGGCAAAGCATGGTTAAGGGCGCGCCTATTGGTGTGTTCGATTCCGGCATCGGCGGCCTCACGGTGCTGGAAGAAATCCAGCAGTTGTTGCCCCACGAGTCACTGTTGTACGTGGCTGACTGCGGGCACATTCCTTATGGCGAGAAAACGCCGGCGTTCATTCTTGAGCGTTCTCGCTCGGTCGCTGAGTTTTTCCGCGAGCGGGGCGCCAAGGCCTTTGTGATTGCCTGTAATACGGCGACTGTCGCCGCCGTGGCCGACTTACGCCAGGATTACCCTGACTGGCCATTGGTCGGTATGGAGCCTGCGGTCAAACCTGCGGCCGCAGCCACGCGCAGTGGCGTGGTGGGTGTGCTCGCCACCACCGGTACCCTGCAAAGCGCCAAGTTCGCCGCCTTGCTCGACCGCTTCGCCACCGATGTACGGGTGATTACCCAGCCGTGTCCAGGCCTGGTGGAGCTGATTGAAGCCGGCGACCTCAACAGCCCGGCCTTGCGCGCCCTGCTGCAAGGCTATGTCGAGCCGCTGCTCAGCGCCGGTTGCGACACCATCATCCTGGGTTGCACTCATTACCCCTTCCTCAAGCCACTCCTGGCGCAGATGCTGCCCCCCAGCATCATCCTCATTGATACCGGCGCCGCTGTGGCGCGCCAGCTCAAGCGCTTGCTGGGTGAGCGCGACCTGCTGGCCGCTGGCGAACCTGAAGCTACACAGTTCTGGACCAGCGGCGATCTGTGTCACCTAAGAAATATCCTACCGACACTTTGGAAACATCCTGGAGTTGTGCGAAGCTTTGGCTCGTGAAAATTTCGTGAAATAACACTGAAAAAAGCTGAACTTCTGGCTATGCGTCGGCTTCTATAGCCCGTTAGCCTGTACATAACCCAATTATTCCGTTTGCAAAGGACGTTTCACATGAAGCGCTTGTTCTGTTTGGCTGCGATTGCGGCCGCTATGTTGGGACACTCTGTTTCAGCCCAGGCCGCCGGCCTGGAGTTCGGCTTGGGGAGCACCAGCGATTCGACGCTGACCTACCGCCTGGGCCTGACCTCCGATTGGGACAAAAGCTGGATGCAGAGCAATGTCGGCCGACTGACCGGCTACTGGAGCGGCGCCTATACCTATTGGGAAGGGGACGAGCGTGCAGGCGCCAGCAGCCTGTCGTTCTCGCCGGTATTTGTGTATGAGTTTGCCGGCGAGTCGGTCAAGCCCTACATCGAAGCCGGTATCGGCGTGGCGTTGTTCTCCCGCACTCGGCTGGAAGACAACAACATCGGCCAGTCCTTCCAGTTCGAAGACCGTCTGGGTTTCGGCCTGCGGTTCAACGGCGGGCATGAAGTGGGCATTCGTGCCACGCATTATTCCAATGCCGGCATCAGCAGCAATAACGATGGGGTAGAGAGCTACTCGCTGCACTACACCATGCCGCTCTAATCTCAAGAACACTTGGCCCCCCTGTGGGAGCGGGCTTGCTCGCGAAAGCGGTGTATCAGCTAGCACATACTTAGACTGACCCAACGCATTCGCGAGCAAGCCCGCTCCCACACAAGCCCGTGATCGTCACGAAGTTCGGGGTCAGCGATAGGCCGTGGTAATACCTTCGCGCTCTTCAAGGCATTCCGGCGCCCCCATCTCGAACTCCCGGCAAATCAACGGCCGAAGCTCATAGATCGTGCACATCATCGTGTCGCGGTCCAGCGCTGCGCACCAGCCGTCGTCCAGGCGCAGCATCACCTCACCTCCCCAATCGTCGGTATCGATAAAGCGTTGCGGCACGCCGGTGTCGGTGATCAGCATGACTTCCAGCTGGCAGCAACAGGCCGCGCACGTCGAGCAGGTGACGGGTTCGGTGATTTGAATGTGAGGGATGTTGGTCATAGGCGCGCAGTGTAAGGCAAGTGCGCTAGACGCGTATGAATGCTCGGACGGGCGTCAGTATTCCAGCCTCTGTGCAACCCCGTGCAACAGCGGAAAGAGCATGGCCCATAACAGCGCCAGGCCGATCAGTGTCGGGGTGGTGCCGTACGCAAAACTCACGCCTGCCAATTGGCCGCCGGCGTAATAAGACAACGGCCCGCCCACCGCGCCTAGCAGGCTGGCCAGCCACCAGGGCCGTGCGCTCCAGGCCAGGCAATGGCGCAAGGTGGTGGCCAGCAAGGCCCATAACAGTATCAGCCACAGCGGAATCAGTGGTCCCGGCGTATTGAACTCAAACACGCCGAGCCCGCGCAGTGCTGTATCGACCAGCGTTCCCAGCACCGTCACGGCCAGAATCACTTGCCCCTCTCTTGCCCAAGCACTTATCCACAGCAAGTGTGCGCCCAGTACCGCGACGCCGATCAGCAACCAACGGCTATCGCCGCCGAGTACGCAGGCAAACCAGCCGCACTGAAACAGCACGGCATTGGCCAGGGATTTAAGCACTGAAACGCCCGAGCAGCGGCGGATTGATGGCCGCCGGTTTGGCCAGCAGCAACTGCGCGGTGCCGATGGTGCGCTCCATAAAGCCGCCTTCGCAGTAGCACAGGTAAAACTCCCACAGGCGCAGGAAGTATTCGTCATAACCGAGTTCCGCAAGACGGCCATGGGCGCGGCGAAAGTTTTCATGCCACAGGCGCAGGGTGCGAGCGTAGTGCAGGCCGAAGTCTTCCATGTGCAGCAGGTTCATGTCGGTGTCGCGGCTGACGATCTGCAGCATGTTTTGCACACAGGGCAGCGCGCCGCCGGGGAAGATGTAGCGCTGGATAAAGTCGACGCTGCGCTTGGCCTGTTCAAAGCGCTGTTCACGTATGGTGATGGCTTGCAGCAGCATCAGGCCGTCGGGCTTGAGCAACTGGGCACATTGTTTGAAATAGGTGGGCAGGAAACGATGGCCCACCGCTTCAATCATTTCGATCGACACCAGCTTGTCGTACTCACCGGTGAGGTCGCGGTAATCGCTCAGCAGCACGGTCACTTGATCTTGCAGGCCCAGCGCCTCGACACGCTGGGCGGTGTAGGCGAACTGCTCCTTGGACAAGGTCGTGGTGGTGACCCGGCAACCATAATGCTGCGCCGCATACAACGCCATGCTGCCCCAGCCGGTACCGATTTCCAGCAGATGGTCGCTGGGCTTGAGCGCCAGTTTCTGGCAAATCCGCGCCAGCTTGTTCAGCTGTGCCTGCTCCAGGGTGTCATCAGGCGTCAGGAACTGCGCCGCCGAGTACATCATGGTGGGGTCGAGAAATTCTTCGAACAGGTCGTTGCCCAGGTCGTAATGGGCGGCGATGTTTTTTTGCGAGCCTTTGCGTGTGTTGCGGTTGAGCCAGTGCAGGCCCTGAGTGAACGGCCGGGCCAGGCGTGCCAGCCCGCCTTCCATGGCGTCGAGCACCTCCAGATTGCTGACCATCACCCGCACGACGGCGGTGAGGTCGGGGCTGGTCCAGTAACCATGGATAAACGCTTCGCCAGCGCCGATCGATCCATTGGCCGCTACCAGCCCCCATACCGCCGCGTCGAGAATCTGGATCTCGCCCAGCAGGTGCGCTTCCCGTGCGCCGAAGACTTGCCGCTCGCCATCCTCGATGATCACCAACTGGCCGTGGCGCAATTGGCTGAGCTGGCGCAACACGCCTTTGCGCAACAGCGCAGCGGTCATGCCGTTGACGTTCAGGCGGTTAGCCTTGACCGATAAGCTAGGGGATTTCATGGTGGCGATCCTTGGTATACCCGACTGCGGTGCGAGAGGCGCCATCGGCGGCCTGGTGGGAAAAAATCGGTGTGCGTTTGAGCAGCAGGCGCAAGGCTTGCCAGTAGATCGCAAGGCCGGTCTTGGCGGTCATCCAGGGGAAGCGCCACAGATAGCGATGCAGGCTGGCGCGGCTCAGTGCCTGTTTTTCCAGGCTCAAGGTGGCGTCGAAGACTTTTTGCGTGCCCTGCCAATCGGCCATATGCACGCCGAGCCTGGCTGCGGGCGGGCTGAAACTCATGCGGTATTCCAGCTCGCGAGGCAAAAACGGCGACACATGGAAGGCCTTGGCCACGGCGAAATGCTGGTGCTCATCGGCGCCCAGTGCCTGGGCAGGCAGCACGTAGTGATAGCGCTCGCGCCATGGGGTGTTGGTCACTTCACACAGGATCGCGGCCAGTCGCCCGTCAGCCTCGAAGCAGTAGAAGAAACTCACCGGGTTAAAAGCCAGGCCCCAACTGCGGGCCTGGGTCAGCAGGCAGATAGCGCCCTGGGGCGTATGCCCCAGGGCCTTGCCGACTTCGTCGCGCACAGCATCGCTCAAGCTCATGCCGTGGCGCGTGAATTCACGCAGGTAATCCTGCTGGCGGAAACCGAAAGGCGCCAGGCGACTCGTGCCAGCCAGCGGCGAGAGCCCCAGTACTTCGTCCTCTTCGCTGAGGTCCAGGTACAGCAGGCCGATGCGGTAGCGAAAGGCGTGGGCCTTGGGCGTAAACCGCCGATGGGCGATCCAGCCGCTGTACAGGGCGCTGTTCACAGGGTTTCCCCAAACGCCTGGGCCACGCGCAGAGCGCTGACCACGCCGTCTTCGTGAAAGCCGTTGGCCCAGTAGGCCCCGCAGTAGAAGGTATTGCGCACGCCGTTCAATTCTTCCCAGCGTGCCTGTGCGGCGACTGCGGCCAGGCTGTATTGCGGATGGGCGTAGGTGTAGCGCGCCAGGATCTTCAGCGGGTTGATCATCGGCGTCTGGTTGAGGCTGACGCAAAAGGTAGTGGCGCTGTCGATGCCTTGCAGGATGTTCATGTCATAGGTGACGGCGGCCTGTTGTTGCACGTTGCCCGTCAGCCGATAGTTCCAGCTGGCCCAGGCCAGTTTGCGGTCGGGCAGCAGGCGTGTGTCGGTGTGCAGCACCACGTCGTTGTCGGCGTAGGGCAGGGCACCGAGGATCTGCTGTTCGGCCTGGCTGGGGTCATCGAGCAAGGCCAGGGCCTGATCGCTGTGGCAGGCGAACACCACGCGGTCGAAGGTTTCGCTGCCGGCCGGGCTGTGGATAACCACACCCTCGTCGCTGCGTTGCACCTTATGCACAGGGCAGTTGAGCCGTATCTGTTCGCGAAAGCTGCGGGTCAGCGGCTCGATATAACAGCTGGAGCCGCCTTCGATCACGCACCATTGCGGGCGGTTGCTCACCGAAAGCAAGCCGTGATTCTTGAAGAAGCGCACAAAAAACTGCAGCGGAAACTTGAGCATATCGGCCAAGGACATCGACCAGATGGCCGCGCCCATCGGCACGATGTAATGCCGGATAAACCTGGGGCCATAGCCGCCAGCGGTGAGGTAATCGCCCAGGGTCATGTCGGCGCTGATGCGCTGCTCTTGCAAGTCCAGGGGCGCCTGGCGATTGAAGCGCAGGATATCGCGCAACATGCCCCAGAACCCCGGCGACAGGATGTTGCGGCGCTGGGCAAACAGGCTGTTGAGGTTGTTGCCGTTGTACTCAAAGCCAGTGCTTTGGTCACACACCGAAAAGCTCATCTCGGTGGGTTTGAACCTGACCCCGATCTGCTCCAGCAGACGGATGAAGTTGGGGTAGGTCCAGTCGTTGAACACAATGAAGCCCGTGTCCACCGCATAGCTTTTGCCGTCGACCGTCACCTTGGCCGTGTGGGTATGCCCGCCAATGCAGTCACTGGCCTCGAACAGCGTAATGTCGTGGCGACGGCTGAGCAGGTAGGCGCCGGTCAGCCCGGCGATGCCGCTGCCGATAATGGCGATCTTCACAGGTCGTCCTTCTTCGGTGGAGGGCTGCGCAGCATGCGTTTGCCGATGATCAGTTGCGCGCGGTTGGGCAGCTTCGACAGCGGCCACAAGGTGGCAATGAACAGGGCCGGAAAGGCGATTTCCAGCGGGCGTTTTTCCAGCTTGGCGAAGATGTGTTTCGCGGCTTTGTCGGCCGGCCAGCTCAGGGGCATCGGGAAATCATTGCGCTCGGTCAGCGGCGTGTCGACGAAGCCTGGGCTGATCACCGTGACATCGATGTTTTCTGGCGACAGGCCGATACGCAGGGATTCGAACAAGTAACGCAGGCCGGCCTTGGACGCGCCGTAGGCTTCGGCGCGAGGCATGGGCAGGTAGGTCACGGCACTGGCCACGCCCACCAGATGCGGGGTACGCCCGGCGCGCAACAGCGGCAGCGCGGCCTCGATGCAATAACTGCTCGCCAGCAGGTTGGTACGCACCACGTGCTCGATGATCGAGGCGTCAAATTGCCGGGCGTCGACGTATTCACAAGTGCCGGCGTTGAGGATCACCGTGTCCAGCGAACCCCAGACCTCGCTGATACGCTCACCGATCTCGCGCACGGTCTGGCTGTTGGTCAGGTCGCCGGCCACCACCAGCACCTGGCCTGGATATCGAACGGCGAGGGCATCCAGCGGGCCTTGGGTGCGGGAACTCAGGGCCACTTGGGCGCCGCTCTCGAGCAACTCCACGGCCAGCGCCGCACCGATACCACTGCTGGCGCCGGTCAGCCAATAACGACGGGGCGGTGTAAGGCTCATCCCATTCTCCTTTTCAGCCAACGAATAACGCGACCCAGTAGGGGGACATGTTCATAGAGCAGGGCGCCGGCATCGAAGTAGTCGCGATGGCGGTAAACCTTGTCGTGCCACATCAAATGGGAACAGCCTGGCACCTCGATCACCTGGCCGCCGGCCAGGCGTGGGTGACGAAAACGCATAGTCCAGCGCAGGTCGCCCTCGCCTTCGGCCACGGTATCGAAGCCGTGGAAGTCAAAATTCAGCTCGCTGACGTTGCTGTACAAGTCGGCAAAGTAACGCTGCAACGCTGGCAGGCCCTGAACTTCATGCAGGGGGTCGGCGAAGGCGACGTCCTCGCTGTACAGGCGGCCGAGCAGGTGCAGGTTGTGCTTGTCCAGCGTGGCGAAGGTGGGGGCGAACTGGCGCAGGAAGTCACTCATGTTCGGCCATCTCCTGACGCGAAGGCAGCCGGCGAAATGCGGCCAAGGCGCGCTCGCGAGACTGTTTCAAATCGACGATGGCACGCGGGTAATCCGCCACGCCGAACAGGCCGCCAGCCGCTTCGGGGTTGTGCACTTGTTTTTTATTCAGCGCGGCCAGTTCCGGGAGCCAGCGTTTGATGAATACGCCGTCGCCGTCGAATTTTTCCGATTGGCTCAGCGGGCTGAATATCCGGAAATACGGCGCCGAGTCGGTGCCGGTGGACGAACTCCACTGCCAGCCGCCGTTGTTGGCCGCCAGATCACCGTCGATCAGGTGGCGCATGAAGAAGCGCTCGCCTTCGCGCCAGTCTATCAGCAGGTTTTTGGTCAGGAACATCGCCACCACCATGCGCAGGCGGTTGTGCATCCAGCCGGTTTCCAGCAGTTGGCGCATGGCCGCGTCGATGATCGGCAAGCCGGTGCGCGCCTGTTGCCAGGCGGCCAGGTCTTCGGGCGCCTTGCGCCAGACCAGCGCTTCGGTTTCCGGGCGAAACGCGCGGTGGCGGGAAACCCGTGGGTAGCCGACCAGGATGTGCTTGTAGAACTCGCGCCACAGCAGCTCGTTGATCCAGGTGATGGCGCCGATGTCGCCGCTTTCGAACTCGCCCTGGTTGGTTTGCAGCGCGGCGTGCAAGCACTGGCGCGGCGAAACCACTCCGGCGGCCAGGTAGGCAGAAAGCTGACTGGTGCCGGGCTTGGCCGGGAAGTCGCGTTCGTCCTTGTAATAGCTGATCTGCTGATCAGCGAAGGCATCGAGGCGACGGCGCGCCTCGTCTTCGCCAGCGGGCCAGAGGGCACGCAAGGTTTCGCTGGGTGTCGGGAACCCTTCGACTGCCGTTGGCACAGGGTCGCTCTTCACGCCAGGCTCGGCCTGGGCCTTTGGCGTCGGCACCCTGCGGGGCAGGGCGCTGTGCAGGCGGCTGTAGCAGACCTTGCGGAACTGGCTGAACACCTGGAAGTAGGTGCCGGTCTTGGTCAGCACACTACCCGGCTGGAAAAACAGTTGGTCCAGGTAGCTGTGGAAGGTCACGCCGTCAGCTTCCAGGGCCTGGGCCACGGCGCTGTCGCGGCGGCTCTCGTGAATGCCGTATTCCTCGTTGACGTGTACCGACTCCACCGACAGCTCGCGGCACAGTTGGCTCAGTACCGTCGGCGCCTGGTCCCAGGTCGCGGCGTGGCGGATTAACAGGGGGATGTTGAGGTTGTCCAGTGCCTGGCTCAGATGCTGCAAGTTGCGCAGCCAGAAATCGACTTTGCACGGCGCGTCATCATGCGCCTGCCATTGCTCGGGTGTGATCAGGTAAACAGCCGCGACGGGGCCGCGCTGGCTCGCGGCCGCCAGGGCAGTGTTGTCGTGCAGGCGCAAGTCGGTGCGCAACCAGATCAGATGCATTCAGACAATTCCACGCTGGATCAATAATTGATGGGCCGACAACAGGTCCTCGGCCACGGACAACTCAGGGATGTCCTGGGTTAATACGCCCAACTCGGCGTGGTGGATGCACACCGTTGGTCCGGCAATCACGGTTGGGCAACGGATGCCGCCCAGCAGTTTGCTGAGGGCCGGCACCTGCAACGCCTTGCTCGAATACAGCAGCACCGCACGCGGTTGCAGGTGTTCCACCGCCAGGGCGAGTTCGCCCACCGGCAGCGGCCAATCGAACACTTCCACCGGGCAATCGGCACTGCTGGCCAGCCAGGCGCTGAGCCACAGGTGCGGTTCCAGGGGCAGGTCGGAATGATTGACCAGCAACAGGGGCGCGCCGTGGAGTTGACGATTGTTGTGATAGATCCGTGCGCCGAACTTGCTGCGCAACCAGGACAAGAAGAACACCCGCTCCATCTGCGCGCCGAACTGGCCCTGCCAGCGTTGTTCCAGCTCGTTGAGCAGCGGCAGCATCAGTTGCTCGCACAAGGTACGTGGCGGGTAGAGCGCCATGGCCTGGTTGAAGGCGTCATCGACCCGGCGCTCGGCCAGTTCACTGATGGCACTCACCAAATGCTGGCGCAGGCTCTGCCACTCGTTTTCCATCGGCTCCGGGCTACCTTGGGCGGAGTCGATCAGCCCTTTGACCTGGCTGACCGGCACGCCGCGATTGAGCCAGGTGAGGATGGCCTGGATGCGTTGTACGTGTTCGGCGCTGAACAACCGATGCCCTTTGGGCGTGCGCTGGGGCACGATGAGGCCGTAGCGGCGCTCCCACGCGCGCAGCGTCACCGCATTCACGCCGGTCTGGCGCGCCACCTCGCGGATCGGCAGCCAGCCGTTTTCCAGGGCCAGGGCGATGTCTTCGCCGGGTTCGTCGAGCAGGGCAGGTTTCATGGGTTAGATCGCATTACGCAGGCTGAGGTTTTCCGGGTGCGGTTGCAGGTAGGCCTGCTGCGCGATGTAGCGGTCCGGATGTTGGCGAAAGTGGTGCTTGAGCAGGGTCAGCGGCACCACCAGTGGCACGATGCCGTGGCGGTATTGGCCGATGACGGTCTGCATTTCCTGTTTGTCATCGGCGCTGATGGCCTGCTTGAGGTAGCCACTGATGTGTTGCAGCACATTGGTATGGGTACCGCGAGTCGCGCATTTTTTCAGGCCCGCCATCAGTTCGCTGAAATAGCCGTCGGCCAAAGCTTGCAGGTCAATGCCCTTGCCCATGCTGCCGAGCAAGTGGCCCAGGCTTTTGTAATGCGCCGGGCTGTGGGCCATCAGCAGGTACTTATAGCGCGAGTGAAACGTCAGCAAGCGGTGACGGGTAAGACCGTCGGCCAACAGTTGCTGCCAACTGGCGTACACGAATACGCGGGTGAGGAAGTTTTCCCGCAGCACCGGGTCGTTCAGGCGACCGTCTTCCTCCACCGGCAGGTTGGGGTGGCGGGCACAAAACGCCTGGGCGTAAATACCGCGCCCGCCACCGTCGACGGGCGTGCCGTTGTCGCGGTACACCTTGACCCGCTCCAGCCCGCAAGACGGTGACTTTTGCATGAAAATGTAGCCGCACAGGTCGGTATGTTCCCGGGCCATTTGCTGGCCGTAATCGTCCAGTGGCTGAGTGACATTGAGCGCAGGGTTTACGCTGCCCACAGCCTGCGGTTGGTTGGGATCGCCGACCAGGCGGATCGCTTGCCGAGGAATGCCCAGGCCGATGGCAACTTCAGGGCACAACGGGACAAAATCGAAGTAGTCACTCAGGGTCTGGCTGCATAGCAGGGACTGTTTATGACCGCCATTGAAGCGCACGTTCTCACCCAGAAGGCAGGCGCTGATGGCGATCTTCGGTTTCACATGGCTGGACATAAGCAAACCTCTGCAAGAATCCTGTACAAGCTAAAAATCTTGTACAACTAAATCTCATCATAGGCTCGATGTTGTACAAGTCAAATAATTTGTACAGGTTTGTGCCGCCGCTTTATTTCCAGCCGATTTTCCAGTCTTCAGCGTTTTTCAGGGTCTGCCAGGGCAGGCGTTCGGCGCGCCGAGTAAGGATGGCCTGCAGTTCGATGTCCAGCACCGTGCCCTCGTCGTCACGGAACAACTCGGTGACCAGGAAGTGTTTTTCCTTGTGGCGAGGATGAGCTGCCGTCCATTTTGACAGCAGCAGTTTGGCGGGGTTGATGCGGTTCATTGCAGGTGCTCGATCAAGCGTCGCGCCGCTTCCTGGCCACTCAACCAGGCACCTTCCACCCGACCGGACAGGCACCAGTCGCCGCAAACGAACAAGCCCAGGTCGGCGTCGGCCAGCACACCGAACTCATGGCTGCTGGAGGGGCGTGCGTAGAGCCAGCGATGCGCCAGGCTGAACGACGGCGCGGGCATGGCGCTGTGCAGCAATTCGGCAAAGGCGCCGTGCAGGTGTTCGATCACCGCTTCCTTGGGCAGGTCCAGGTGGGCCTTGCTCCAGGCGCTGGTGGCGTGCAGCACCCAGGTGTCGAGGGTGGTGTCGCGCCCAGGCTTGCTGCGGTTGCGCGCCAGCCAGTCGAGGGGGCTGTCTTGCACGAAGCAGCCCTCCATCGGCGTATCCAGGGGCTTGTCGAACGCCAGGGCGATGGCCCAGGTCGGGTCCATTTTCACCCCGGCGGCGGCGCTCGCCAGCTTGGGCGCGGCGGCCAGCAGGGCGGTGGCTTGGGGCGCCGGCGTGGCAATGATCACGTGACTGAAAGGGCCGTGATTGCCGCCGTCCGCGTCGAGCAGGTTCCAGTGCTGCGTGCCCTGGAAGACTTCGGTGATGCGGCAACCGAACTCCACCGGCAAGTCGTCGAGCAGGGCGCGGGTGATGGCGCTCATGCGCGGTGTGCCCACCCAGCGGATCTGCTCATCGGGGGAGGGCGTCAATTGCCCGGACTTGAAGTTATACAGCTGGGGCTTCCACTGCTCGGCCCAGCCGTTGGTTTGCCAGCGCTGCACTTCGTTGACGAAGCGCCGGTCGCGGGCGGTGAAATATTGCGCGCCCATGTCCAGCGCGCCGGCGTCGCTGCGCTTACTGGACATGCGGCCACCGCTGCCGCGGCTTTTATCGAAGAGTTGTACTGCGTGCCCGGCGTCTTGTAACGCTCGGGCGGCGGAGAGACCGGCGATGCCGGTACCAATGATCGCGATGGGAACAGTCATGGGAGGCCTCGTTTTACCGTTGGGTACAGACTACGCCGACACCAATAGCTGTACAATATTGTTTTTTGGTATAAGTTTTGGCGTGCCTGATTGTGTGGCGTGACCTATGGTTAAGCTAAGGCTTGAACCCCCGTCACGCTCAATTATCAAATTGATCCCTGCTTATAAAATAGACCAGTGAGCGGCGGCGAACGTTACATGAGGAGAGTCCCATGCATATTTTGCTGACCGGCGGTACCGGCTTGATCGGTCGCCAACTCTGCAAGCACTGGCTCGCGCAAGGCCATCGCCTGACGGTGTGGAGCCGGCAACCGGAAACGGTCGCCCAGGTGTGTGGTGCGCAGGTGCTCGGGGTGGCTCGTCTACAAGAGGTGATTGGCGCGGTGGACGCGGTGGTCAACCTGGCAGGCGCGCCTATCGCCGACCGGCCTTGGACCCACAAGCGCAAGGCATTGCTGTGGAACAGTCGCATTCACCTCACCGAAACCTTGCTGGCCTGGATGGAAAGCCTGGAGCAAAAACCGGCGGTGCTGATCTCCGGTTCTGCGGTGGGTTGGTACGGCGACGGCGGCGAGCGCGAACTGACCGAAGCCAGCGGCCCGGTGCTGGACGATTTTCCCAGCCAGTTGTGTATCGCCTGGGAGGAAACCGCCCAGCGTGCCGAAGCCTTGGGCATTCGCGTGGTGCTGGTGCGTACGGGGTTGGTGCTGTCTGCCGAGGGCGGCTTTTTGTCGCGCCTGCTGCTGCCGTTCAAACTGGCGCTGGGCGGGCCGATTGGCAATGGACGGCAGTGGATGCCCTGGGTGCATATCAAGGATCAAATCGCCCTGATTGATTTTCTTCTGCACAAGCAAGACGCCAACGGTCCTTATAATGCCTGCGCGCCACACCCGGTGCGCAACCGCGAATTTGCCAAGACCTTGGGCCAGGTGCTGCACCGCCCGGCGTTCATGCCGATGCCGGCATTTGCGTTGAAGGTTGGCCTGGGTGAGTTGTCCGGCTTGTTGCTGGGCGGGCAAAAGGCTTTGCCTGAACGGCTGCAGGCCGAAGGTTTCACTTTCCAGTTCACTGAGTTGCGTGCGGCTCTGGACGACTTGTCCAGCCGCCTCTAAAGATAGGATGTTGCATGACCGATCACGCGTTGTTACTGGTCAACCTGGGTTCGCCAAAGTCCACTTCAGTGGCCGATGTGCGCAGCTACCTCAATCAGTTCCTGATGGACCCTTATGTGATCGACTTGCCGTGGCCGGTGCGGCGCTTGCTGGTGTCGCTGATCCTGATCAAGCGCCCCGAGCAATCGGCCCATGCCTATGCGTCGATCTGGTGGGACGAAGGTTCGCCGCTGGTGGTGCTGAGCCGCCGCCTGCAACAGCAGATGACCGCGCAGTGGACCCAGGGCCCGGTGGAACTGGCGATGCGTTACGGCGAACCGTCCCTGGAAACGGTCCTGACGCGCCTGGCCGCCCAGGGTATTCAAAAAATCACACTGGCGCCGTTGTACCCTCAATTTGCCGACAGCACCGTCACCACGGTGATAGAGGAAGCCAAGCGAGTGGTGCGCGACAAGCAACTGAATGTGCAGTTTTCGATCCTGCAACCGTTCTACGATCAGCCTGAGTACCTCGATGCGCTGGCGGCGAGTGTGCGCGCTTATGTGGAGCAGGATTACGATCACTTGCTGCTCAGTTTCCATGGTTTGCCTGAGCGTCACCTGACCAAGCTCGACCCTACCGGCCAGCACTGCTTCAAGGACGCCGACTGCTGCAAGAACGCATCCCCTGAAGTGCTTGCCACCTGTTACCGCGCGCAGTGCTTCAGCGTGGCGCGGGATGTGGCCGAGCGGCTGGGTTTGCCGGAGGGCAAATGGTCGGTGGCGTTCCAGTCCCGCCTGGGCCGGGCCAAGTGGATCGAACCCTACACCGAGGCGCGCCTTGAGGCATTGGCCCAGCAAGGGGTGAAGAAGCTGCTGGTGATGTGCCCGGCGTTCGTCGCCGACTGTATTGAGACGTTGGAGGAAATTGGCGATCGCGGTCGCGAGCAATTTCGTGAAGCGGGGGGCGAGGAGTTGGTGTTGGTGCCTTGCCTGAATGACGAGCCGCAGTGGGCGGCGGCGCTTAATACCCTGTGCGAACGGGCGCCGGTTGCCTTGTAATCGAGCCCTGCGGTGATCCAATTGTGGGAGCTGGCTTGCCTGCGATGGCGGCCTAACCGCGACGCTTCCCTACTTGACCCCCCGCGGACCAATTGTGGGAGCGGGCTTGCTCGCGAAGGCGGCATGGCAGTCAACACAGTTGGATTGTGTACATATCCATTCCTGCGGTAACGGCTGCTTAGGGTTCCGCTTTTACAGCGGGTCACTTTGGAAAAGAGCCGGAATGCCGGCCCAGCCCAAAGTAACCAAAGGGCTCTTGCCCCACCACTCGGCACCTCGCCTAGGCTCGGTGTGCCCGAACACAGGCTTGAATCCGTGGGCCGCCGCCACGCGCCATCCATGGCGCGGGGCGGCTAACCCGGCGGCCTGCCGGGTTACCCACGAATTCAAGCCTGCGTTCGGCCAGCGTGGTTTAACGGGGCGCCTGAGATCAAGATCACAAGCAGATCAAGATCAAGAGCGGCTCGCTTCGCATCGTGATTACCTATGGTCATCGCAGGCAAGCCACACATTTTGACTGTATCTACAGATTAAGGGTCAGGCTAACCGTGAAGTTGCGCGGCTCGCCGGGGTTGACCCAATAGTTGCTGTAGGACCGCTCGTAGTACTTTTCATTGAACAGGTTGTTGAGGTTCAGCCCCACCGTCACGTTCTGCGTGGCCTTGTAATGGGCCAGCAAATCCACGGTGTGGTAGGCGGGCAGTTCGAAGCCTGTGCCGGCTTCGCCTGAGCGGTCACCTACATAGGTGAACGCTGCGCCCAGGTCTGAGCCACGCAATGCGCCGTCCTGGAATTCATACACACCCAACACACTGCCGCTGCGCTTGGCCACGCCGAGAATGCGGCTGCCCGTGGGGATGATTTTGTCGCCCTTGGTCACTTCAGCGTCGATGTAGGCCAAGGCGCCGATCACGCGGACTGCGTCGGTCACTTGCCCGGTTACTTGCAGGTCGAAGCCCTGGCTGCGGGCCTTGCCCATGGCGCGGTTGAGGTTGGTCGCCGGGTCCAGGGTCAGCACGTTTTCCTTTTCGATATGAAAGGCCGCCAGAGTGGCGCTGAGGCGGTCGTCAAACAGCTCGCTCTTGATTCCCACCTCATAACCCACGCCTTCTTCGGGCTTGAAGGACTTGCCACCGGCATCCAGACCGCCATTGGGCTTGAACGAGGTGGAGGCGTTGGCAAACACGCCGACTTCTGGCGTGAGCTGGTAGAGCAGGCCGGCGCGTTGAGTGAAGGCGTCGTGGGTTTGGCGGCTCTTGGCGTGGTTGCGGGTGAAGTCGTCGGTGCTTTGTTCGAAGTGTTCGAAGCGCGCACCGATCATGCCGCGCAGGCGGTCGGTGAAGATGATCTGGTCTTGCAGGTTCAGTGCGTGGCTTTTGGTTTGTTCGAAGAAGTCAGTGCCGGAGCGTATGCCGTTGGGTTTGGGCTGGCCGTACACCGGTTTGTAGATGTCGATGGGATAGTCGCCAGCGATCGTCGTCACACGCTCTTTCTTGCGGTAATCCTCGTATTCGGTGCCGATCAACAGCTCATGTTGCCAACTGCCGATATCGAACACCCCGCGTAGTTCCAGCTGGGTGATGCTGTCATGCCAACCGGTGGAGCGTTCACGGTAGCGGCGATTGACGCTGTGGCCGTCTGCGTTCAACGCTCGGCTTTCCGAAGCATCGCCCCACAGGCTGCCTTGCTTGTAATGGCTGGCCAGGCGCAGTTTCCAGGCGTCGTTGAGGTGGTGTTCCAACGCCGCCTGAATGCGGTTGTTGTGGTTGCGGATATTGCCGTCGTTGGGCTCGCCGAGGAAGGTGGAATGGGACATGCCGGTGTTGGCGACGATGCCCCGGTCGAAGGTGGAGCTGTGGCGCACGAACTCACTTTCCACCAGCAGGGTGGTGTCCGGGTCCAGTTGCCAGCTGAAGGAGGGCGCAACAAACACACGCTTGGCGTCGACGTGATCGCGAAAGCTGTGGTTGTCTTCAACGGCCAGGTTCACTCGCGTCAGCACGCGCCCCTCGCTGTCCAGCGGCGTATTCACATCCAGCGCGGTGCGGTAACGGTCCCAACTGCCGGCGCTGGTTTGCAGCGTGGTGAAGGCCTCGGGCTGGGGTTTCTTGGTGACGATATTCACCGTGCCGCCGGGATCGCCACGCCCATAAAGGCTGGCGGCGGGGCCTTTGAGCACTTCAATGCGCTCGATATTCGCCGCGTCCGGGGTGCTGGGGTAACCACGGTTGGCGCTGAAACCATCCTGGTAGAACTCGGATGTGGTGAAGCCGCGCACGCTGTATTCGTAGAGGGTCAGGCCGCCGAAGTTGTTTTGCTTGGACACACCGCCGGCGAATTCCAGGGCGCGTTCAACGCTGGTACTGCCCAGGTCTTTGAGTACCGTGGCCGGAATCACGCTGATCGACTGCGGGATGTCGCGCAAGGCCGTGTCGGTCTTGGTCGCACTGGCAGAGCGGGTGGCACGGTAGCCGTCGACCGGACCGGTAGCGGATTCATAGGCGTCGGAAGTGACGCTGATGGTGTCCAGTTCCAGGGTGTTTTCTTCGGCGTAGGCAGGGTCGAGCAGCAAACCCAGGGCCAGGCCGGCCAAGGGCACAAACTTTCGAGACGACATGATAGAGCGTTCCAATAGCGATATTGAAACAATATAACATGCCTAATGAGAATGAATCGCTAAGAAATATAGCCTTACAAGCGCCCGCGAACGGGCGCGTGGGTCGCGACGGTTATTGCTCTTCTTTGACTGGTGCGGTCGCCGGTGGTGGGCGCAGGCCGATTTCCGCCGACAGTTTGATCTCCTTGCCGTTGCGCATCACCAGGATCGCCACCTTGTCGGTCGGCTTGATCCGCGCCACCTGGTTCATCGACTTGCGGCCATCACCCGCCGGCGCGCCGTCGATGCTGAGGATCACATCGCCCAGTTGCAGGCCGGCTTTCTGCGCCGGGCCGTCGCGGAAGATCCCCGCTACCACGATGCCTGGACGCCCGGTCAGGCCAAATGACTCGGCCAGTTCCTTGGTCAAGGGCTGTACTTCAATGCCCAGCCAGCCGCGAATCACCTGGCCGTGCTCGATGATCGACTTCATCACTTCCATCGCCAGCTTTACCGGGATGGCGAAACCAATGCCCTGTGAACCGCCAGACTTGGAAAAAATCGCGGTGTTGATGCCAGTCAGGTTGCCATTGGCGTCCACCAGCGCACCGCCCGAGTTGCCGGGGTTGATCGCCGCGTCGGTCTGGATGAAATCTTCGTAGCTGTTAAGGCCCAACTGGTTACGCCCGGTGGCGCTGATGATGCCCATGGTCACCGTTTGCCCCACTCCGAACGGGTTGCCGATGGCCAGCGCCACATCGCCCACGCGCAAACCGTCGGAGCGGCCGAGGGTGATGGCCGGCAGGTTCTTCAGATCAATCTTGAGTACCGCCAGATCCGTTTCCGGGTCGCTGCCCACCACACGGGCCAGGGTTTCGCGGCCGTCACGCAGGGCCACCACGATCTGGTCGGCGCCCGTGGTCACGTGGTTGTTGGTGAGGATGTAGCCTTCGGGGCTCATGATCACGCCGGAGCCGAGGCTGGATTCCATGCGGCGCTGCTTGGGGCCGTTGTCACCGAAGTAGCGGCGAAATTGCGGGTCTTCAAACAACGGATGCGCGGGCTTGTTGATGACCTTGGTGGTGTACAGGTTGACCACCGCCGGAGCGGCGATGACCACGGCATCGGCATAGGTCACTGGACCCTGCACCACTGTGTTGGTCTGCGGCGCCTGTTGCAGGTTCACATCCAGTGTGGGCAGGCCCACCCACTGGGGATAACGCTGGATAATCAGCATCGCGATCAGCACGCCAGCCAACAATGGCCATCCAAAAAAACGCAGTGCCTTGAGCATCAAGTAAGTCCTGACAGGTTGCAGGGGGCGGGAGAGCGCCCATAATGTCGCGCATTATACGAGGCTGTGACGCCTGCGAACGGGATATTTAGGAGTCTTTTATGGCCGTGCCCCTTACTACCCTCGTCGAGGAAGCCGACCGCTACCTCGGCAGCGCCAAAATTGCCGATTACTGCCCCAATGGCCTGCAGGTCGAGGGCCGGCCCCAAGTGATGCGCATCGTCAGCGGCGTGACCGCCAGCCAAGCCCTGCTGGACGCCGCTGTCGAAGCCAAGGCCGACCTGGTGCTGGTGCACCACGGTTACTTCTGGAAGGGCGAAAACCCATGCATCACCGGCATGAAGCAGCGCCGCCTCAAAACCCTGCTCAAGCATGACATCAGCCTGCTGGCCTACCACTTGCCCCTGGACCTGCACGCCGATGTCGGCAACAACGTGCAACTGGCTCGCCACCTGGACATCACCGTCGAAGGCCCGCTGGACCCCGGCAACCCAAAAATCGTCGGCCTGGTCGGCTCCCTGGCCGAGCCCTTGTCACCCCGCGACTTCGCCCGTCGCGTGCAGGACGTGATGGGCCGCGAACCGCTGCTGATCGAAGGCAGCGAGATGATTCGCCGCGTCGGCTGGTGTACCGGTGGCGGCCAGGGCTACATCGACCAGGCGATTGCCGCGGGTGTCGATTTGTACCTGAGCGGTGAAGCGTCCGAACAGACCTTCCACAGCGCCCGGGAAAACGACATCAGCTTCATCGCCGCCGGCCATCACGCCACCGAACGCTACGGCGTGCAGGCCTTGGGCGACTACCTGGCGCGGCGCTTTGCCCTGGAGCATCTGTTCATCGACTGCCCCAATCCGATCTAAAGCACTGCATTGAACACTGTGGGAGCTGGCTTGCCTGCGATGGCATCACCTCGGTCAGCCTGAATGAGCGGGGCGCCTGTATCGCAGGCAAGCCAGATCCCACATTGAGCGAGTTGGGCGCCAAACTCGGCGGCATATTCATATACCGTTTCGGTCTAGCTGGCTCCCTAAATAGAAGAAGTTGCTGTGCTAGCATGCCTCGCTCGAACACGGCCCGCTGGCCGTCCATAAGATCGTTTTTCCGTGAGTAACCATGGTCGACAAACTGACGCATCTGAAACAGCTGGAGGCGGAAAGCATCCACATCATCCGCGAGGTCGCCGCCGAGTTCGATAACCCGGTGATGCTCTACTCGATCGGTAAAGACTCCGCCGTGATGCTGCACCTGGCACGCAAGGCCTTCTTCCCGGGCAAACTGCCATTTCCGGTGATGCACGTCGACACTCGCTGGAAATTCCAGGAGATGTACAAGTTCCGCGACAAGATGGTCGAGGAATTGGGGCTGGACCTCATCACCCACATCAACCCCGATGGCGTGGCGCAGAACATCAACCCGTTCACCCACGGCAGTGCCAAGCACACCGATATCATGAAGACCGAGGGCCTCAAGCAGGCGCTGGACAAGCATGGTTTCGACGCAGCATTCGGCGGTGCCCGTCGCGATGAAGAGAAATCCCGTGCCAAAGAGCGCGTGTATTCGTTCCGCGACAGCAAGCACCGTTGGGACCCGAAGAACCAACGCCCGGAGCTGTGGAACGTCTACAACGGCAACGTCAACAAGGGCGAGTCGATCCGCGTGTTCCCGCTGTCCAACTGGACCGAGCTTGACATCTGGCAGTACATCTACCTGGAAGGCATTCCGATCGTGCCGCTGTACTTCGCCGCCGAGCGCGAGGTGATCGAGAAGAACGGCACGTTGATCATGATCGACGACGACCGCATCCTCGAGCACCTGTCCGACGAAGACAAAGCCCGTATCGTCAAAAAGAAAGTACGTTTCCGCACCCTTGGCTGCTACCCGTTGACGGGTGCGGTGGAGTCCGAAGCCGAGACGCTGACGGACATCATTCAGGAAATGCTCCTGACGCGAACTTCCGAGCGCCAGGGCCGTGTCATCGACCACGATGGTGCAGGCTCGATGGAAGATAAAAAACGTCAAGGCTATTTCTAAGGGGCTGTCATGTCGCATCAATCTGATTTGATCAGCGAGGACATCCTCGCCTACCTGGGCCAGCACGAGCGCAAAGAGATGTTGCGCTTCCTGACCTGCGGCAACGTCGATGACGGCAAGAGCACCCTGATCGGGCGCCTGCTGCACGACTCCAAGATGATCTACGAAGATCACCTGGAAGCCATTACCCGCGACTCGAAGAAGTCCGGCACCACCGGTGACGATATAGACCTGGCGTTGCTGGTCGATGGCCTGCAGGCCGAGCGTGAGCAGGGCATCACCATCGATGTTGCCTACCGCTATTTCTCCACCGCCAAGCGCAAATTCATCATCGCCGATACCCCCGGCCATGAGCAGTACACCCGCAACATGGCCACCGGTGCGTCTACCTGTGACCTGGCGATCATCCTGATCGACGCCCGCTACGGCGTGCAGACCCAGACCCGTCGTCACAGCTACATCGCCTCGTTGCTGGGCATCAAACACATCGTGGTGGCCATCAACAAGATGGACATCAACGGCTTTGACCAAAGCGTATTCGAGTCGATCAAGGCCGATTACCTGAAGTTCGCCGAAGGTATCGCATTCAAGCCGAGCACCCTGGCCTTCGTGCCGATGTCGGCGCTCAAGGGCGACAACGTGGTGAACAAGAGCGAGCGTTCGCCCTGGTACACCGGCCAGTCGCTGATGGAGATCTTGGAGACTGTCGAGATCGCCAACGACCGCAACTACACCGACCTGCGTTTCCCGGTGCAATACGTCAACCGCCCGAACCTGAACTTCCGTGGGTTTGCCGGCACCCTGGCGAGCGGCATCGTGCACAAGGGTGACGAAGTGGTGGTATTGCCGTCGGGCAAGAGCAGCCGCGTCAAATCCATCGTCACCTTTGAAGGTGAGCTGGAACACGCAGGCCCAGGCCAGGCCGTGACCTTGACCATGGAAGATGAGATCGACATCTCCCGTGGCGACCTGTTGGTGCATGCCGACAACGTGCCGCAAGTGACCGACGCCTTCGACGCCATGCTGGTGTGGATGGCTGAAGAACCGATGCTGCCGGGCAAGAAATACGACATCAAACGCGCCACCAGCTACGTGCCGGGTTCCATCACCAGCATCGTGCACCGCGTGGACGTAAACACCCTGGCCGAAGGCCCGGCGAGTTCGCTGCAGCTCAACGAAATTGGTCGGGTCAAGGTCAGCCTGGACGCCGCCATCGCCCTGGACGGTTACGACAGCAACCGCACCACCGGCGCGTTCATCGTGATCGATCGTTTGACCAACGGCACGGTCGCCGCGGGCATGATCATCGCGCCACCGGTGGGTCATGGCGGCGCTGCGCAGCACGGCAGCCTGGCGCATGTCGCCACCGAAGAGCGCGCCCTGCGTTTCGGCCAGCAGCCGGCCACGGTGTTGTTCAGCGGCTTGTCGGGCGCAGGCAAGAGCACTCTGGCCTATGCGGTCGAGCGCAAGCTGTTCGACATGGGCCGTGCGGTGTTCGTACTGGACGGCCAGAACCTGCGTCACGACCTGAACAAAGGGTTGCCGCAGGACCGTGCCGGGCGTACCGAGAACTGGCGTCGTGCCGCTCATGTGGCGCGTCAGTTCAATGAAGCCGGCCTGTTGACCCTGGCAGCCTTCGTTGCGCCGGATGCCGAAGGCCGTGAACAGGCCAAGGCGCTGATTGGTGCGGACCGACTGCTGACCGTCTACGTGCAGGCATCGCCGTTGGTGTGCGCCGAGCGTGACCCGCAAGGTTTGTACGCGGCCGGTGGGGATAACATCCCTGGCGAATCCTTCCCGTATGACGTGCCGCTGAATGCCGACCTTGTGATCGACACCCAGGCGTTGTCGCTGGAAGACAGCGTCAAGCAAGTGCTGGAACTGTTGCGTCAGCGCGGCGCGATCTAAGCTTTATTGCCGCACAAAAAAGCCCGCCACCGGTTACCCGGTGGCGGGCTTTTTACATATTCTCAAATGTGGACTCGGTCAATGTGGGAGCTGGCTTGCCTGCGATGGCGGACTGTCAGTTTATTGATCCTTAGCTGATCCACCGCTATCGCAGGCAAGCCAGCCCCCACATTAAATTGCATCCACATGTTGATCAGCGGCTGGCCGGAAAGTCTTTGTGCAGCTGTTCCAACAATGCATCCTTGTCTTGCCACAACTGGTTGATCCAGTCCTGGAACGCCAGTCGATATTCCCCATCCTGCTCATAATTCTTGCCGATGAATTCGGCCGGTATCTGCACCTCTTCAAAGTGCACCACCACGTCCTTCACGTTACCGCACAGCAAATCCCAATAACCTGGGCGCCCGGCGGGGTAGTGGATGGTCACATTGATCAGTGACTTGAGCTGCTCGCCCATGGCATCCAACACAAACGCAATGCCGCCCGCCTTGGGTTTAAGCAGGTAGCGAAACGGTGACTGCTGCTGCGCATGCTTGCCCGGCGTAAAGCGTGTGCCTTCGGCAAAGTTGAAAATCCCCACGGGGTTGTCGCGAAACTTCGCACAGGTCTTGCGCGTGGTTTCCAGGTCTTTGCCTTTCTTCTCCGGGTGCTTCTCCAAATAAGCCTTGCTGTAGCGCTTCATGAAGGGAAAGCCCAGCGCCCACCACGCCAGACCAATCACCGGTACCCAGATCAGCTCTTGCTTGAGGAAGAACTTCAGGGGGCGAATGCGCCGATTGAGCACGTACTGCAACACCATGATGTCGACCCAGCTCTGATGGTTGCTGGTCACCAGGTACGAGTGCTGGTAGTCCAGGCCCTCAAGGCCAGTCAGGTGCCAGCGCGTACGGCGCACCAGGTTCATCCAACCCTTGTTGTTGGTGACCCAGGCTTCATGGGTGTGGTTCATCAGCCATTCGCTCAGGCGCTTGGCGAACGGCAGCGCCTTGAACAGCGCCACGATAAACAGGAACGAACACAGCAGGATCGTGTTCAGCGCCAGCAACAGCGAAGCGATCACCCCGCGCACGGCGGCAGGTAGAAAATCCAGCATTTAGATATCCATGGGTCGGTTGGCGGCTTGGATCGCCGTCAGGGCGATGGTGTACACGATGTCGTCCACCTGGGCGCCTCGTGGCAGGTCATTGACCGGTTTGCGCAGGCCCTGGAGCATCGGCCCCAGGCTCACGCAATCGGCGCTGCGTTGTACGGCTTTGTGGGTAGTGTTGCCGGTGTTCAGGTCCGGGAATACAAAGACGGTGGCCTTGCCTGCCACCTGGCTGTTGGGCGCCAGTTGTCGGGCGACGTTTTCGTTGGCGGCAGCGTCGTATTGCAACGGGCCGTCGATCAGCAGCGAGCTTTGTTGTTCGTGGGCGAGCAGGGTGGCTTCGCGGACTTTTTCCACCTCCTCGCCGCTGGCCGAGTCACCGCTGGAATAGCTGATCATCGCCACCCGTGGCGTGATGCCGAACGCGGCCGCCGAGTCGGCGCTTTGCAGGGCGATTTCCGCCAGTTCCGCAGCGCTTGGGTGCGGGTTCATCACGCAGTCGCCGTACACCAGTACCTGCTCGGGGAACAGCATAAAGAACACCGACGACACCAAGGTGCAGCCCGGCGCGGTCTTGATCAGTTGCAGGGCAGGGCGAATGGTATTGGCGGTGGAGTGAATAACGCCGGAGACCAGGCCATCCACTTCGTCGAGAGCGAGCATCATGGTGGCGATCACCACGGTGTCTTCCAGTTGTTGCTCGGCCATGGGCGCGTTGAGGCTTTTGCTTTTGCGCAAGGCGACCATTGGCTCCACGTAGCGTTGGCGAATCAGGTCGGGGTCGAGAATCTCCAGGCCTTCGGGCAGGTCGATACCCTGGGCGCGGGCGACTGCCTCCACATCCGCAGGCTTGGCCAGCAGCACGCAACGGGCAATGCCGCGGGCCTGGCAGATTGCGGCGGCCTGTACGGTCAGCGGCTCGCTGCCTTCGGGCAACACGATGCGTTTGTTGGCGGCCTGGGCGCGTTGGATCAACTGGTAACGGAACACCGCCGGCGACAGGCGCATCTCCCGCGGCGTGCCGCAACGCTGGTGCAGCCAGCGCGCATCGAGGTGGCTGGCGACGAAGTCGGTGATGATTTCCGCACGCTCGCGGTCATCGATAGGGATTTCCTTGTTGAGGCTATTGAGCTGGTTGGCGGTGTCATAGGAGCCGGTGCTCACCGACAACACCGGCAACCCGGCCTGGAAGGCGCCCCGGCACAGATCCATGATGCGTGGGTCGGGCAGGGTGTCGCTGGTCAGCAGCAGCCCGGCCAGCGGCACGCCATTGATGGCGGCCAGGCTGACGGCGAGGATGATGTCATCGCGATCTCCCGGGGTCACCACCAACACGCCGGGTTTGAGCAGCTCGACGGTGTTACGCATGGTGCGTGCGCAAATGATGATCTTGGTCATGCGCCGGCTTTCGTAGTCGCCGGCATTGAGGATCTGCGCGCCCATCAGGTCGGCCACGTCGCGGGTGCGCGGGGCATTCAGCTCGGGTTGGTAGGGGATGCAGCCGAGCAGCCGGAAATCGCCGCTGCGCAACAGCGGCGAATGCTCTTTGAGGCGCGCCGAGAAGGCTTCCATGCTTTCGTCGGTGCGTACCTTGTTGAGGATTACGCCCAGCACTTTCGGGTCTTTGGGACCGCCAAACAGTTGGGCCTGCAATTCCACACGGCCGGAAAGCTCGGTGAGCACTTCATTTTCCGGCGCCGAGACCAGGATCACTTCGGCGTCCAGGCTCTTGGCCAAGTGCAGGTTGACCCGTGCCGCGTAGCTGGCGCTGCGGGTCGGCACCATGCCTTCGACGATCAGCACGTCTTTGCCTACGGCTGCCTGTTGGTAAAGGGTGATGATCTCTTCGAGCAGCTCATCGAGCTGGCCGTCGCCGAGCATGCGCTCCACGTGAGCCAGGCCCAGGGGCTGCGGCGGTTTCAGGCCGTGGGTGCGCGCCACCAGCTCGGTGGAGCGTTCCGGCCCGGTATCGCCAGGGTGTGGCTGGGCGATGGGTTTGAAAAAACCGACTTTCAGGCCGGCCCGTTCCAGGGTGCGCACCAGCCCAAGGCTGATGGAGGTCAGACCCACACCAAAATCGGTGGGCGCGATAAAAAAAGTCTGCATGCGAATTCTCTGGAGGTGCATGGCTTGGTGGCGCTCTATGGGTGAGTGCCTACCGCGAATCAGGCGCCAAGGTTATCGTTATTCGTGCCCTTGCGCACACCAGCCGCACGCAAAGGCCTGGCCTATTTTTTCAAGGCGTTGCGCGGGGTCGAGCACCCAGGCGCGCGACTGCCAGGGCGGCTGGTGGCGCAGGTGCTGGGTGTGGCCGCAGGACAGCTCGGCCACCCAGTGGCCATCGTCGTCCTGATGAAAACCTGTGATCGTGACCGTTGATCGGCCCCGTCCGTCCGGGTTCCGTTCGCTTTCGGGCAAATCCTTGTTTAGACTTGTCCGTTCTTCATTCTTATGCAAAAGGTCTCGCCCCATGACGATCGCCGCTAACAAGGCTGTCTCCATCGACTATACCCTGACCAACGACGCTGGTGAGGTCATCGACAGCTCCGCCGGCGGCGCGCCGCTGGTTTACCTGCAAGGCGCAGGTAACATCATCCCGGGCCTGGAAAAGGCTCTGGAAGGCAAGAACGTCGGTGACGAACTGACCGTCGCCGTAGAACCTGAAGATGCCTACGGCGAATACTCCGCCGAACTGGTCAGCACCTTGAGCCGCAGCATGTTCGAAGGTGTTGATGAGCTGGAAGTGGGCATGCAGTTCCACGCTTCCGCGCCGGACGGCCAAATGCAGATCGTCACCATCCGCGACCTGGACGGCGACGACGTTACCGTTGACGGCAACCACCCTCTGGCTGGCCAGCGCCTGAACTTCCAAGTGAAGATCGTGGCCATCCGCGACGCTTCCCAGGAAGAAGTGGCTCACGGCCACGTCCACGGTGAAGGCGGTCATCACCATTGATTGTGGTTTGATCAATCGGTATCAAAAACGCCCCGACTGGTTCGGGGCGTTTTTTTGCCTTGAGAATATCCCGGTCAACTTTCTGTAGGCGCGAGCGTGCTCGCGAAAAACCTGAGAACCCCTCGGGCGCCAGGCTTCCCGCGTCATCGTTAACGATCTTCGCGAGCAAGCTCGCTCCTACAGTTTTCAGGGGGCAAACAAAAATGCCCCGGACCTTTCGGTACGGGGCATTTCTTAACTGTTACGCAACCTGGGCTACGTGGCAGTTGTTACCAATTAGGCTGCAGCAGGAACGCTCAGAGCCTTGATGTGGCCATTCAGGCGGCTCTTATGGCGAGCGGCCTTGTTCTTGTGGATGATGCCTTTATCGGCCATACGGTCGATAACAGGCACAGCCAGAACGTAAGCTGCTTGAGCTTTTTCAGCGTCTTTGGTGTCGATGGCTTTGACTACATTCTTGATGTAGGTGCGAACCATGGAACGCAGGCTGGCGTTGTGGCTGCGACGCTTCTCAGCCTGTTTTGCACGTTTTTTGGCGGAAGGTGTGTTGGCCACCGTCGAGCTCCTCGAAAGACTTTTTAGGAAATAGCAAACAAAATAGGCCGCGAATCATGCCGATGACTTGACGGGTTGTCAAGGGCGGCTGATGCGAACTGCTGAGTGGTCGATCTGAAGAGGCGGGTGATTTATTTCCGGCGCTTGACCTGTAAACTCGCGAGCTTTGGCTCTGTGCTGTTGCAGGCGCGCAGTATCGCATAAGTGGGCGCGTAGTTCGCCTGCTCTTTATCTATAGGCGCAAACTCTTTCAATGAATCTGCTCAAATCGTTGGCTGCCGTCAGCTCTATCACGATGATTTCCAGGGTGTTGGGGTTCGTGCGTGACACCCTGCTGGCCCGCATCTTTGGCGCCAGCATGGCCACGGATGCGTTCTTTATTGCCTTTAAACTGCCCAACCTGTTGCGGCGGATCTTTGCCGAAGGCGCGTTTTCCCAGGCGTTCGTGCCGATTCTGGCCGAGTACAAGACCCAGCATGGCGAGGAGGCGACCCGTACGTTCATCGCCTACGTCTCAGGTTTGCTGACGCTGGTGCTGATGCTGGTAACCATCGTCGGGATGCTCGCCGCGCCCTGGGTGATCTGGGCCACGGCGCCCGGTTTTGCCAATACGCCGGAAAAGTTCGCGCTGACCACTGATCTGCTGCGGGTGACCTTTCCTTATATATTGCTGATTTCCCTGTCTTCGCTCGCCGGGGCGATCCTCAATACCTGGAATCGTTTCTCGGTACCGGCCTTTGTGCCGACCTTGCTGAACGTCAGCATGATTATTTTTGCGTTGTTCCTTACGCCGTATTTCGATCCGCCCGTCATGGCCCTGGGCTGGGCGGTCCTGGCCGGCGGCCTGGCACAGTTGCTGTACCAGCTGCCGCACCTGAAAAAAATCGGCATGCTTGTACTGCCGCGCTTGAACCTCAAGGATTCCGGCGTCTGGCGCGTGATGCGCAACATGCTGCCGGCGATCCTCGGGGTGTCGGTCAGTCAGATTTCCCTGATCATCAACACCGCGTTCGCCTCGTTGCTGGTATCCGGCTCGGTGTCGTGGATGTACTACGCCGACCGCCTGATGGAATTGCCATCCGGTGTGCTGGGCGTGGCGTTGGGCACCATCCTGCTGCCGACCCTGGCGCGTACCTACGCCAGCAAGGATCGCCAGGAATACTCACGCATACTCGATTGGGGCCTGCGCCTATGCTTTCTGCTGGTGTTGCCGTGCGCCCTGGCCCTGGGCATCCTCGCCGAACCGTTGACGGTCTCGCTGTTTCAATACGGGCAGTTCGACGCCCATGACGCCTTGATGACCCAGCATGCGCTGGTCGCCTACTCCGTCGGTCTGCTCGGCATTATCGTGATCAAAGTGCTGGCGCCCGGCTTCTACGCTCAGCAAAACATCCGTACCCCGGTGAAAATCGCGATTTTCACCCTGGTGGTTACTCAACTGCTCAACCTGGTGTTTATCGGCCCGCTGGCCCACGCCGGCCTGGCTTTGGCGATCAGCGCGGGGGCATGTATAAACGCAGGCCTGCTGTTTTACCAATTGCGTAAACAGCAGATGTACCAACCACAGCCCGGCTGGGGCGTGTTTGCGCTCAAGCTGCTGGTGGCGGTCGCCGCGATGTCGGTTGTGCTCTTTGCCCTGATGCACCTCATGCCGGCCTGGGACCAAGGTAATATGCTGGAGCGCTTCATGCGCCTGGGTGTATTGGTGGTCGCGGGCGTGGCGGTGTACTTCGGGATGTTGCTGTTGCAGGGTTTCCGCCTGCGTGATTTCAATCGCAAGTCGTTGGGATAGAGACTTTGCCGCGATAAAACGGTTGTTTTATCGATTCGACCCATTTGGCCTGCGCAGTTGCCTGTCGTCCGGGGCTGGGTGTGGTTATAATCGACCACTTTATGAGCAAGAAGCGCGTTATGCAGCTGGTTCGAGGTCTCCACAACCTGCGCCCCGAGCATCGGGGCTGCGTCGCCACTATTGGCAATTTTGACGGTGTTCACCGTGGCCACCAGGCTATCCTGGCTCGGCTGCGCGAGCGTGCGGTCGAGTTGGGCGTGCCCAGCTGCGTGGTGATTTTTGAGCCACAACCGCGGGAGTTCTTTACCCCCGAAACCGCGCCGGCCCGCTTGGCGCGCTTGCGGGACAAGCTGCAACTGTTGGCGGAGGAGGGCGTGGACCGTGTCCTCTGCCTGGCATTCAACCAGCGTTTGCGCAGCCTCAGCGCCGCCGAGTTCGTCGACCGCATCCTGGTGGACGGCTTGGGTGTACAGCACCTGGAGGTCGGCGACGACTTCCATTTCGGTTGTGACCGGGTCGGGGATTTCGATTTCCTGCAACATGCCGGCGTCAATCAGGGTTTCACTGTCGAAGCCGCGCAAACCGTCGAACTGGACGGCCTGCGCGTGAGCAGCACCCAGGTGCGTAACGCCCTGGCCGCCGCCGACTTCGACCTGGCCGAGCGTTTGCTCGGTCGCCCGTTCCGCATTGCCGGACGGGTACTGCACGGCCAGAAGCTGGCGCGCCAATTGGGCACGCCAACCGCCAACGTGCAACTCAAGCGCCGTCGTGTGCCGCTGACCGGGGTTTACCTGGTAAGCGTCGACATCGACGGCCAATCGTGGCCAGGAGTCGCCAATATAGGCGTCAGGCCCACGGTTGCAGGTGATGGCAAGGCCCACCTGGAAGTTCACCTTTTGGATTTTGCCGGTGATTTATACGACCGGCGTTTGACGGTGGTTTTCCACCAGAAGCTGCGTGAAGAGCAGCGTTTCGCCTCCCTGGAGGCGTTGAAAACGGCGATCAATGCGGATGTCGCCGCCGCCCGTGCACTAGCCGCACCTAGCGCCCATCGCTAACCGAAGAGCCTTAAATGACCGACTATAAAGCCACGCTAAACCTTCCGGACACCGCCTTCCCAATGAAGGCCGGCCTGCCACAGCGCGAACCGCAGATCCTGCAGCGCTGGGACAGTATTGGCCTGTACGGAAAGTTGCGCGAAATTGGCAAGGATCGTCCGAAATTCGTCCTGCACGACGGCCCTCCTTATGCCAACGGCACGATTCATATCGGTCATGCGCTGAACAAGATTCTCAAGGACATGATCCTGCGCTCCAAAACCCTGTCGGGCTTTGACGCGCCGTACGTTCCGGGCTGGGACTGCCATGGCCTGCCGATCGAGCATAAAGTTGAAGTGACCTACGGCAAGAACCTGGGCGCGGACAAGACCCGCGAACTGTGCCGTGCCTACGCCACTGAGCAGATCGAAGGCCAGAAGTCCGAATTCATCCGCCTGGGCGTGCTGGGCGAGTGGGACAACCCCTACAAGACCATGAACTTCAAGAACGAGGCCGGTGAAATCCGCGCCTTGGCTGAAATCGTCAAGGGCGGTTTCGTGTTCAAGGGCCTCAAGCCCGTGAACTGGTGCTTCGACTGCGGTTCGGCCCTGGCCGAAGCGGAAGTGGAGTACGAAGACAAGAAGTCCTCGACCATCGACGTGGCCTTCCCGATCGCCGACGACGCCAAGCTGGCCGAGGCCTTTGGCCTGGCAAGCCTGAGCAAGCCAGCGGCCATCGTGATCTGGACCACTACCCCGTGGACCATCCCGGCCAACCAGGCGCTGAACGTGCACCCGGAATTCACCTACGCCCTGGTGGACGTCGGTGATCGCCTGCTGGTGCTGGCCGAAGAAATGGTCGAGTCGTGCCTGGCGCGTTACGAACTAAAAGGTTCGGTGATCGCCACCACCACTGGTTCTGCGCTGGAGCTGATCAACTTCCGTCACCCGTTCTATGACCGTCTGTCGCCGGTGTACCTGGCTGACTACGTCGAGTTGGGTTCGGGTACCGGCATTGTCCACTGCTCGCCTGCCTATGGGGTGGACGACTTCGTGATCTGCAAGAAGTACGGCATGGTCAACGATGACATCATCAACCCGGTGCAGAGCAATGGCGTCTACGTGCCTTCGCTCGAGTTCTTCGGTGGCCAGTTCATCTTCAAGGCTGACCAGCCGATCATCGAAAAGCTGCGTGAAGTCGGTGCGTTGATGCAAACCGCCACCATCCAGCACAGCTACATGCATTGCTGGCGTCACAAGACCCCGCTGATCTACCGCGCTACGGCGCAGTGGTTTATCGGCATGGACAAAGAGCCGACCAGCGGCGACACCCTGCGTGTACGCTCGCTCAAAGCCATCGAAGACACCAAGTTCGTCCCGGCCTGGGGCCAGGCGCGCCTGCACTCGATGATCGCCAACCGTCCTGACTGGTGCATCTCCCGCCAGCGTAACTGGGGCGTGCCGATCCCGTTTTTCCTGAACAAGGAAAGCGGTGAGCTGCACCCGCGCACCGTCGAGCTGATGGAAGTCGTGGCCCAGCGCGTTGAACAGGAAGGCATCGAAGCCTGGTTCAAGCTGGACGCCGCCGAGCTGTTGGGCGATGAAGCGCCGCTGTACGACAAGATCAGCGACACCCTCGACGTGTGGTTCGATTCGGGCACCACTCACTGGCACGTGCTGCGCGGTTCGCACCCTATGGGCCACGAGACCGGCCCGCGTGCCGACCTGTACCTGGAAGGTTCGGACCAGCACCGTGGCTGGTTCCACTCGTCGCTGCTGACCGGTTGCGCCATCGACAACCACGCGCCGTACCGCGAGCTGCTGACCCACGGCTTCACCGTCGACGAGACGGGCCGCAAGATGTCCAAATCGCTGAAGAACGTGATCGAGCCGAAAAAGATCAACGATACGTTGGGCGCCGACATCATGCGTCTGTGGGTGGCTTCCACCGATTATTCGGGTGAAATCGCCGTGTCGGACCAGATCCTGGCCCGCAGCGCCGACGCCTACCGTCGTATCCGCAATACCGCGCGCTTCATGCTGTCGAACCTGACCGGTTTCAACCCGGCCACCGACCTGCTGCCGGCCGAAGACATGCTCGCGCTGGACCGTTGGGCCGTGGACCGTACCCTGTTGTTGCAGCGCGAGTTGCAGGAACACTACGGCGAATACCGCTTCTGGAACGTCTACTCCAAGATCCACAACTTCTGCGTGCAGGAGTTGGGCGGTTTCTACCTCGATATCATCAAGGACCGCCAGTACACCACCGGCGCCAACAGCAAGGCTCGCCGTTCGGCGCAGACCGCGCTGTACCACATCATCGAAGCGCTGGTGCGCTGGATCGCGCCGATCCTGGCGTTCACCGCCGACGAGCTGTGGGAATACCTGCCGGGCGAGCGTAACGAGTCGGTCATGCTCAACACCTGGTACGAAGGCCTGACCGAACTGCCGGCCGACTTCGAACTGGGCCGCGAGTACTGGGAAGGCGTCATGGCTGTCAAGGTTGCGGTGAACAAGGAGCTGGAAGTTCAGCGTGCGGCCAAGGCCGTGGGCGGCAACCTGCAAGCCGAAGTCACCTTGTTTGCCGAGGACGGCCTGACTGCCGACCTGGCCAAGCTGAGCAACGAACTGCGCTTCGTACTGATCACCTCCACCGCGAGCCTGGCACCTTTCGCCCAGGCCCCGGCAGATGCCGTGGTCACCGAGGTGCCGGGCCTGAAGCTCAAGGTGGTGAAGTCGGCCTTCCCTAAATGCGCCCGTTGCTGGCACTGCCGTGAAGATGTCGGCGTGAACCCTGAGCACCCGGAAATCTGTGGTCGTTGTGTCGACAACATCAGCGGTGAAGGCGAGGTTCGTCACTATGCCTAATACAGCCAGTCGTTTCGGACGTCTGGGCTGGCTCGTACTGAGCCTGCTGGTACTGGTCATTGACCAGGTCAGCAAGGCTCACTTCGAGGGCTCCCTGGAAATGTTCCAGCAAATCGTGGTGATCCCGGATTACTTCAGCTGGACCCTGGCCTATAACACGGGTGCCGCCTTCAGCTTCCTCGCTGATGGCGGTGGCTGGCAGCGCTGGCTGTTCGCGCTGATCGCCGTGGTGGTCAGTGCCGTGCTGGTGGTGTGGCTCAAGCGCCTGGGCCGCGACGACACCTGGCTGGCTATCGCGCTGGCCCTGGTGTTGGGCGGCGCGCTGGGTAACCTGTATGACCGCATCGCCCTGGGCCATGTGATCGACTTCATCCTGGTGCATTGGCAGAACCGCCACTACTTCCCGGCGTTCAACTTTGCCGACAGCGCCATCACCGTTGGTGCAATCATGCTGGCGCTGGATATGTTCAAGAGCAAGAAAACCGGAGAAACCGTCAATGACTGATCAGGTATTGGCTGAGCAACGCATCGGCCAGAACACGGAAGTCACTTTGCATTTCGCATTGCGCCTGGAAAATGGCGACACGGTCGACAGCACCTTCGACAAAGCCCCGGCGACCTTCAAGGTTGGCGACGGTAACCTGCTGCCTGGTTTTGAAGCGGCATTGTTCGGGTTCAAGGCGGGCGACAAGCGCAACCTGCAGATCCTGCCGGAAAACGCTTTCGGCCAACCCAACCCGCAAAACGTGCAGATCATCCCGCGTTCGCAGTTCGAAGGTATGGACCTGTCGGAAGGTTTGCTGGTGATCTTCAATGATGCGGCCAATACCGAATTGCCCGGTGTGGTTAAAGCCTTCGATGATGCGCAAGTGACCATCGATTTCAACCATCCGTTGGCCGGTAAAACCTTGACGTTTGATGTTGAAATCATCGACGTTAAAGCGCTCTAACTGACGAAACCGGTTCCTGTGGGGCTGGCTTGTGTGGGAGCTGGCTTGCCTGCGATAGCATCACCTAGGTGTATCTGATACATCGAGTCGTTTGCATCGCGGGCAAGCCCGCTCCCACAGATGCTTATTCTATAGAGCTGAGTTGATCCAATTTCTTGGCCTGCAAGGCACGAGGCACAGCATGCAAATCAAACTCGCCAACCCCCGTGGCTTCTGCGCTGGCGTGGACCGGGCGATCGAAATCGTCAACCGCGCCCTGGAGGTCTTCGGGCCGCCGATTTATGTGCGCCACGAAGTCGTGCATAACAAGTTCGTGGTCGAAGACCTGCGCGCACGCGGTGCGATCTTTGTCGAAGAACTCGATCAGGTACCCGACGACGTTATCGTCATCTTCAGTGCCCATGGCGTGTCCCAGGCCGTGCGTACCGAAGCGGCTGGCCGTGGCCTTAAAGTGTTCGATGCCACCTGCCCGCTGGTGACCAAGGTGCACATCGAGGTGGCCCGTTATAGCCGCGACGGTCGCGAATGCATCCTGATCGGCCATGCCGGTCACCCGGAGGTCGAAGGCACCATGGGCCAGTACGACGCCAGCAACGGCGGCGCCATCTACCTGGTGGAAGACGAAAAAGACGTTGCCAACTTGCAGGTACACAACCCTGATCGTCTGGCTTTCGTCACCCAGACCACCTTGTCCATGGACGATACCAGCCGCGTCATCGACGCCCTGCGCACGCGGTTTCCTGCTATTGGCGGCCCCCGCAAGGATGACATCTGCTACGCCACGCAAAACCGCCAGGATGCGGTCAAGCAACTGGCGGACGAATGCGATGTAGTGCTGGTGGTCGGCAGCCCTAACAGTTCCAACTCCAACCGCCTGCGCGAGCTGGCCGAGCGCATGGCCACACCGGCGTACCTGATCGACGGCGCCGAAGATATGCAGCGCAGCTGGTTCGACGGTGTCGAGCGTATCGGCATCACGGCGGGCGCCTCCGCTCCGGAAGTACTGGTGCGCGGTGTGATCCAACAGTTGCAAGCCTGGGGTGCCACCGGCGCCGACGAGCTGGCGGGCCGTGAAGAAAACATCACGTTCTCCATGCCCAAGGAACTGCGGGTCCGCTCGCTGCTCTGACGGCCAGGGTGCTGGAATAGCCTCGGCATAATGCCTGTTCGGTCTTGTCACTGCGCAGGCTGATGCGCCCGCTGGGGGCCAGCACGATCTGATACAGGCTCTGTGCCTGGTCCTTGTCACACACATGTACGGTGCCGGCACGAAATCCCCCGCCGGCAAACACCGGCTCCCCCAGGCCGCTGAAGCGCACCTGGCTCGTAACCGGGCCATTCCCGGCCACCGACACGCGCCCATTGCCCTCGCGCTCCAGCAATACTGGATTGTCGTCATCCAGGTGGCCGCGCCCACTCACATCCAGTATCACGCGCCATCCCAGGCTCCAGTCCTCGTCCTTTGCATGAATGACCACCGCCCGGTTGCGCGCGATGGCCTCGGTGCGTGCGTAGCGCAGCCCGGAGGCGAGTGCTTGGGCCGCGTTTTGTCGTTGTTGCGATTCAAGCAAGCCCTTGAAACCGGGTACGGCCAGTTGCGCGAGAAAACTGGTGACGATCAGCCCCAGCAGCATTTCAATCAGGGTGAATCCTTTTTGTTTCATGTGCGTTCCCTCCATGGGCACGAGTGGGTTTTCTAGGTATAGCGCTTGGTCCTTGGCGCTGGATGATGGCCATTATGTCCAAAGTATTTCCCTTTGTTCCGGGAGCAGCGCCGCTCGAAAACCGACGCTAGTCTTGGGTCGCACAGCAGGCCTTGCCTGCTTTTTTCTCCGGCCTTCGACATGGATGACGACGGAAATGCCTGCCTGCCAGAACCGATTCCTGCGCGTTGCGCACTTGCGCCAATCCGGCATGACACTGGTCGAGGTGCTGGTCGCGCTGTTGATTTTGGCGATCGGCCTGATGGGCGCTGCGGTGCTGCAACTCAACGCGCTCAAGTACACCAACAGCGCCAGGATGACCAGCCAAGCCAGTTTTATTGCCTACGACATGCTCGACCGCATTCGCAGCAATGCTGGCGCCGATTACACATGGGGCCGGGCGGAGCTGGCGCCACCCAGCATTGCCACCGCCAGCGTACGTGACCTGGACCTGCACGATTTCGAAGCCAATATCATGGGTTTTGCCGGCGAGGATGCCAAAGGATCAGTGGTGGTGAACGGGCACGAGGTCACCATCAGCATCAGTTGGGCGGATGCTCGGGCAGCAAATCGCCCTGGGGCGCGGGAAACCTTCACCCTGACCAGTCGCATCAGCAATGAACAGGGAGTGTCGCAATGAAGCGTCTTGGGCGAGGTTTCAGCCTGGTGGAAGTGTTGCTGGCGCTCGCCATCGGGTTGGTCATGATACTGGGGGCAAGCCAGATACTGATCAGCTCGCGATTGACCCATGCCAGCCAGCAGGCCGCCATGGTGCTGCAGGATGATGCGCGCTTTGTGCTGAGCAAGATCACCCAGGATATTCGCCAGGCGGGCATGCTGGGGTGTTTGGCCGTGGCGGCTATCGACAATGCTCCGGTTGCCTTTGATCGGCCGATAAGCTGGGAAGCGGCAGGGAGTGCGAAGTCACTGACGCTGGTGACCGCGAATGTCGGCGATGGCGTCGGCAGGCCTGACTGGACAGTGTTGTCCGACTGCAAGGAGGCGGCCAGGGCTTATGCAGGCACGCCACCCGGCGCCGAGCCCGGCCAACTTCGCTTTGGCATACGCCAACTTACCTACACCTACGAATCGGGCCAGTTGAAGATCAGTACCCCGGCGGCGCCGGCCAGGGCGGTATTGATGGATAACGTAAGGGCATTCGACGTCAGCTTCGGCATGGCAGCCACCTCGGCATCAACAGTTGTGGAGCGCTATGACAGCCATCCCGCCGATGAGTCGCTGATACGTAGCGTGCGCATCCTCATGACCCTTCAAGACCCCGCTGGGCGGGTGAAGGACCAGACCTATAGTGTCGTGGCGGCACTGCGAAATCGGCTGGGGTAGGGGCAATGATCATGCATGGCGGCATTCATGTACGGCAGACCGGGATGGTGCTGCTGATCAGTCTGGTGTTCCTGTTGGTGCTGTCGCAAGTGGGACTGTCATCAATACAGGCTGCGGTCTCCCAGCAAAAAGTCGCGAGCAGCCTGTGGCATCGCAATCAATCGTTTCAATCTGCCGAAAGCGGCCTGAGATTGGGGGAGTCGACCGTGCAAAAGGTTGGCCAGGCGATGCCTGTCTGCCACTCGATCATCCGTTGTGCGCCGCCTGCTGAAGCGTCTTCCTTGACGGCGGCCGGGACGAACCCGGTCTCGGCGGTCACCTGGCTCGCCTTGAAGGATGGGTTTTATGGCATTCAATCTCTTGGGAAAGGTGCAGGGCTTGCTCATTTACCCCCCCAAACCTTAGGCACACTTTTTCGTGTCACCTCGGTCGGGCTTGCGGGGCAAACGCGCACAGTGCTGGAGACGGTCTATGCACGGGTGGAGGAGGGCGGCCGCGTCAAGTTTCGACGGGTCTTATGGCGGCAACTTCAATAAGGAGCAATCGGATGGGCAAGGAGAGCCAGGGTTTTACCCTGATTGAGTTACTGATCGTCGTGGCGATCATCGCGTTGCTGGCCGGGATTGCGTATCCCGGGTACCTCTGCCAGGTGAAGAAGGTGTATCGGGCGCAGATCGTCGCGTTGTTGAGCGAACAGGCCCAGCACCTGGAGCGTTCTTATACGAGGAATGGCACTTTTATTGATGCAGGCGACGTCAGCGCGGGCAATGATCATTATAGAATCAGTGCCGTCCTCAACCCTCAGGATTTTGACCTGCTCGCCACTCCCGCTGCGGACTCGGTCATGGCGAACGACGCATGCGCAGCATTCAGCTTGACCAGCACCGGTATGCGCGGCAACCCGGGAGCAGGGCCTGAAATGTCGCCCAAGGTCTGCTGGGGGCAAGGATGAGCGTACTTGAAGCGTGGGCGCCGGGCGCGCCTTTCCCTGTTTATCGGCTGGATCAAATGATGGCTAAGCAACAGCAAGTGGTGATTGTCGGCGGCGGAGTAATCGGGCTGTTGACGGCGTACAACCTCGCCAGTGAGGGCCAGGCGGTCACGCTGCTGGAGCGCGGTGGGCTTGGGCAAGAGTCTTCCTGGGCGGGCGGTGGGATTGTCTCGCCGTTGTACCCGTGGCGCTATAGCCAGGCGGTCACTGCCTTGGCCCATTGGTCCCAGGATTTTTACCCGCAACTGGCGCAACGGCTGTTTGCAGCGACCGGCGTCGATCCAGAGGTACATACCACGGGGTTGTATTGGCTCGACCTGGATGACGAAGCGCAAGCACTGGCCTGGGCTGCCCGTGAAGGGAGACCGTTGAGCAAGGTGGACGTATCTGCGGCCCATGACGCGGTGCCGGTGTTGGGGGGTGGCTATACTCAGGCGATCTACATGGCCGATGTGGCCAACGTACGCAACCCGCGCCTGGTCAAATCACTGAAGGCGGCCCTGCTGGCGTTGCCGAACGTGACGATTTGCGAGCAATGCGATGTGTCGGGTTTTGTGCTCGGCGACGGCAGGGTGGTGGGTGTGAATACCGCTACGGGCCAGGTTTTGGGGGATCAGGTGGTGCTCGCGGCCGGCGCCTGGAGCGGACAATTGTTGGGTACGCTGGGCTTGGGGCTACCCGTGGAGCCGGTCAAAGGCCAAATGATCCTGTACAAATGCGCGTCCGACTTTTTATCCAGCATGGTCCTGGCCAAGGGGCGTTATGCGATTCCCCGGCGGGATGGGCACATCCTGATCGGCAGCACGTTGGAGCATGAAGGATTCGACAAGACGCCAACCGACACCGCGCTGGAAAGCCTCAAGGCGTCTGCGCTGGAACTGATTCCCGCCTTGGCGGACGCCGAGGTGGTCGGGCATTGGGCCGGTTTACGGCCTGGCTCCCCCGAAGGTATACCGTTTATCGGTGAGGTCCCTGGCTTCAAGGGGTTGTGGCTCAATTGCGGGCATTACCGCAATGGTCTGGTACTCGCACCGGCATCTTGCCAGTTGTTCACCGACTTGCTGCTGGCGCGGGCTCCGATCATCGATCCAGCGCCTTACGCCCCCGCAGGTCGCCTCAACGCTGAATAGACTTTGGCCCTTTTTCCAGATGCGCCTGGGTGCAGTACCATTCCTGGCGTGAACTCAGTGCGCGGTCCTGCGGCAGGTGCACGCCACAGTGGGCGCAACGCACCATCAGGGCCGCATCCGGTTCGGCAGGCCGTTGCTGATGGGAGGCATTTTTTTTGAATTTGCGCCAGAACCATACCGCGGCAGCAATGACGGCAATCCAGAACAGTAGACGAAGCATGATGGGCAGTTTCTCGACAAGGAATGCGCCAGTTTAGCCAAGGTGGTCACGGGCGCACAGGGCAATAAATACTCGCTCATAAAAAAGGGAGCTCCTTCAGAGCTCCCTTTTGCGTTGCGTCGAACAATCAGTCGAACACACCGAAGGTCATGTAGCTGAACCACGAGCGGTCCTGGTTGTTGCCCAGGGCTTGCGGCTCTTCTTCTTCGATCACGTCACCGTTCTCGTCGTGCGGCTTGAGATCCGAAGGAATAGCGTCCTTGGCGTCCTGGTACATCTTGATCACGTCCTGGTTGGCGCGAGTTTCACCCGGCGGCAGTGGTGGACGGGACTCGATCAGGCCCAGGGTGTACTTGCTCAGCCACGAACGGTTGTCCGCTTCGGCAACCTGAGGCACGAACTGGCCGTCTTTCAGGCTAGGGTGGTCGGGGTAGTTGAGCTTCAGGGTTTCCAGGCTGGTCGTCGCCAGTGTGTCCAGGTGCAGACGCTGGTAAGCCTCGGTCATCACGGCCAGGCCGTCACCCACGGACGGGGTTTCCTGGAAGTTTTCCACCACGTAGCGGCCACGGTTGGCGGCGGCCACATAAGCCTGACGGGTCAGGTAGTAGTGGGCCACGTGGATCTCGTACGAAGCCAGCAGGTTGCGCAAGTAGATCATGCGCTGCTTGGCGTCCGGCGCGTAGCGGCTGTTGGGGTAGCGGCTGGTCAGCTGGGCGAACTCGTTATAGGAGTCACGGGCAGCACCCGGGTCGCGCTTGGTCATGTCCAGCGGCAGGAAGCGCGCCAGCAGGCCAACATCCTGGTCGAACGAGGTCAGGCCCTTCATGTAGTAGGCGTAATCCACGTTCGGGTGCTGCGGGTGCAGGCGGATGAAACGCTCGGCAGCGGACTTGGCAGCTTCCGGCTCGGCGTTCTTGTAGTTGGCGTAGATCAGCTCAAGCTGGGCCTGGTCGGCATAGCGGCCGAACGGGTAACGCGACTCCAATGCCTTCAGCTTCGCTGTGGCGCTGGTGAAGCTATTATTGTCCAAGTCTGTCTGAGCTTGCTGGTACAGCTCGACTTCGCTCAGGTTTTCGTCGACGACGTCCTTTGTTGACGAGCAAGCAGCAGTCATGGCGAGGATGGCGATCAGCAGCAGGTGTTTCACTTGCATGGCGGCTTGCGTCCCTATGACGGCCGCTGTCTTGGGCGGGGCCGTCCTGTTATGATGAGCGCCCCGTTGAAAGCCTCGGGGCAAAAGACGCCGTATTTAACCACAAGCGCGCAGCCGAAACCAAAGGCTACGCCACGCCTAGTCTGAGCATGTCCGATAAAATTGAACTTCGCGCAGAGGTGCCGTCCGAATTGGGCGGCCAACGCCTCGATCAAGTCGCCGCACAATTATTCGCTGAGCACTCGCGCTCGCGCCTTTCCGCCTGGATCAAAGACGGCCGCCTGACTGTGGATGGAGCGGTTATCCGCCCGCGAGACATAGTCCATGGCGGTGCGATTCTTGAGCTGACTGCCGAGCAGGAAGCCCAGGGAGAATGGGTTGCTCAGGACATCGAGCTGGATATCGTCTATGAAGACGACGACATCCTGGTCATCAACAAACCCGCAGGCCTGGTGGTTCACCCGGCCGCCGGGCACGCTGATGGCACCTTGCTCAATGCCCTGTTGCACCACGTGCCGGACATCATCAATGTGCCGCGCTGCGGCATTGTTCACCGTCTGGACAAGGACACCACCGGCCTTATGGTGGTGGCCAAGACCATTCAGGCGCAGACGCAACTGGTTACGCAATTGCAGAGCCGGAGCGTCAGCCGCATCTATGAGTGCATTGTGATCGGCGTCGTTGTGGCCGGTGGCAAAATCAACGCACCCATTGGTCGTCACGGCCAGCAGCGCCAGCGTATGGCGGTGATGGAAGGTGGCAAGCAGGCCGTCAGCCACTACCGTGTGCTGGAGCGTTTCCGTTCCCACACCCATGTGCGGGTCAAGCTGGAAACCGGGCGTACCCACCAGATTCGCGTGCACATGGCGCACATCAACTTCCCGTTGGTCGGCGACCCGGCCTACGGTGGCCGCTTCCGTATTCCGCCGGCGGCCAGCCAGACCATGGTTGAGTCGCTCAAGACGTTCCCGCGCCAGGCACTGCATGCACGCTTCCTGGAACTGGATCATCCGACGAGCGGTAAGCGCATGAGCTGGGAATCGCCACTGCCAGACGATCTGGTCTGGCTGCTGTCGCTGCTCAAGCAGGATCGCGAGGCGTTTGTCGGATGAGTGACTGGCTGATACCTGACTGGCCCGCGCCGGCTCGGGTAAAAGCCTGCGTCACCACCCGTGCGGGCGGCGTCAGCCTGGCGCCGTTCGACAGCCTCAACCTGGGTGATCATGTCGAGGACAGCCTCGAGGCCGTCCTTGAGAATCGCCGTCGCCTGAGTGAGGCCTTCGATATCCAGCCTGCCTGGTTGCGTCAAGTCCATGGTACTCGCGTGGTTGAGGCCGATCCGGGCCGTACTGTCGAGGCTGACGGTAGTTGGACCAGCACCGCTGGCATCGCCTGCACAGCCATGACCGCTGATTGCCTGCCTGCGCTGTTCTGTGATCGAGCGGGCACCCGGGTTGCCGCAGCCCATGCCGGTTGGCGTGGTTTGGCGGCCGGCGTGCTGGAGGCCGCTTTCGAAAGCCTGGATAGCGCACCCGAAGACGTTCTGGTCTGGCTCGGCCCTGCCATTGGCCCACAAGCCTTTGAGGTCGGCCCGGAAGTGCGTGAAGTGTTCATGCAGCAACTGCGTGCCACCGCTGAGGCCTTTGTTCCCAGCCACAACCCTGGCAAGTACCTGGCCGACATTTACCAGCTGGCGCGCCTGCGTCTGGCCGCGCGCGGTGTTAGCGCTGTGTATGGTGGCGGTTTGTGCACTGTGACCGACCCGCGTTTCTTTTCTTATCGCCGAAGCCCACGTACGGGCCGATTCGCCTCCCTTATCTGGCTTGAACGCTAGACTGTCCTGACCTGTATCAACCGTCTGCCGCTTGAAACGCCCAGAATCCACCCCATCTATAAGGGTATCTGGCAGGTTTCTTCATTCAGGATGTGTTTGTTCATAGCTCCGGCCTGCTCAAAAGGAAGGTGACTAATGCGTATTGATCGTTTAACCAGCAAATTACAGTTGGCGTTGTCCGACTCTCAATCTTTGGCAGTGGGCCTCGACCACCCGGCCATCGAACCTGCACACTTGATGCAGGCACTCCTGGAACAGCAGGGTGGTTCTATCAAACCCTTGCTGATGCAGGTGGGCTTTGACGTCAACAGCCTGCGCAAGGAGTTGAGCAAAGAGCTCGACCAACTGCCGAAAATCCAGAATCCCACCGGGGACGTGAATATGTCCCAGGATCTGGCGCGCCTGCTCAACCAGGCCGACCGCCTGGCCCAGCAGAAAGGTGACCAGTTCATCTCCAGTGAATTGGTGTTGCTCGCCGCCATGGACGACAACAGCAAGCTCGGCAAGTTGTTGCTGGGCCAGGGCGTGAGCAAAAAGGCCCTGGAAAACGCCATCAACAACCTGCGTGGCGGCGAAGCGGTGAACGACCCCAACCACGAGGAGTCGCGCCAGGCCCTGGACAAATACACCGTCGACCTGACCAAGCGTGCCGAAGAAGGCAAGCTGGACCCGGTGATTGGCCGTGACGACGAAATCCGTCGCACCATTCAGGTATTGCAACGTCGCACCAAGAACAACCCGGTGTTGATCGGTGAACCTGGCGTGGGTAAAACCGCGATTGCCGAGGGCCTGGCTCAGCGCATCATTAATGGTGAAGTGCCGGACGGCCTCAAAGGCAAGCGCCTGCTGTCTCTGGATATGGGCTCGCTGATTGCCGGAGCCAAGTTCCGGGGTGAGTTCGAAGAGCGCTTGAAATCCTTGCTTAACGAATTGTCGAAGCAGGAAGGGCAGATCATTCTGTTTATCGACGAATTGCACACCATGGTCGGCGCCGGTAAGGGCGAAGGCTCCATGGACGCCGGCAATATGCTCAAGCCCGCCTTGGCGCGGGGTGAGTTGCACTGCGTCGGTGCAACTACGCTTAACGAATACCGTCAGTACATCGAAAAGGACGCAGCCCTTGAGCGTCGCTTCCAGAAAGTTCTGGTGGAAGAACCCAGCGAAGAAGACACCATCGCGATCCTGCGGGGCCTGAAAGAGCGCTATGAGGTCCACCATAAGGTGGCTATTACCGACGGTGCGATCATCGCGGCGGCCAAGTTGAGCCATCGCTATATCACTGATCGTCAGTTGCCGGACAAGGCTATCGACCTGATCGACGAAGCGGCAAGCCGCATCCGTATGGAGATCGATTCCAAGCCGGAAGTGCTTGATCGCCTGGATCGGCGTCTGATTCAACTGAAAGTCGAATCCCAGGCGCTGAAGAAAGAAGAAGACGAAGCGGCCAAGAAGCGTCTGGAAAAACTCCAGGAAGAAATTGTTCGCCTGGAACGCGAGTATTCGGACCTCGAAGAAATCTGGACCTCGGAAAAAGCCGAAGTACAGGGTTCGGCGCAGATCCAGCAAAAGATCGAGCAGTCCCGTCAGGAACTGGAAGCGGCGCGCCGTAAAGGCGACCTGAACCGCATGGCCGAGTTGCAGTACGGGGTGATCCCGGACCTGGAGCGCAGCCTGCAGATGGTTGACCAGCACGGCAAGCCTGAGAACCAGTTGCTGCGCAGCAAGGTGACCGAGGAAGAAATTGCCGAAGTGGTCTCCAAGTGGACCGGTATTCCCGTGTCGAAGATGCTCGAAGGCGAGCGCGACAAGTTGCTGAAGATGGAAAGCCTGTTGCATCAGCGCGTCATCGGCCAGGAAGAGGCAGTGGTGGCGGTGTCCAACGCGGTACGGCGTTCCCGGGCAGGTTTGTCCGACCCGAACCGTCCAAGCGGCTCGTTCATGTTCCTCGGCCCAACCGGTGTGGGTAAGACCGAGTTGTGCAAGGCCCTGGCCGAGTTCCTCTTTGATACTGAAGAGGCCATGGTGCGGATCGATATGTCCGAATTCATGGAGAAACACTCGGTGGCTCGTCTGATCGGTGCGCCACCAGGCTATGTGGGTTACGAAGAGGGCGGTTATCTGACCGAAGCCGTACGGCGCAAGCCTTACTCGGTGATCCTGCTGGATGAGGTCGAGAAGGCGCACCCGGATGTGTTCAACATCTTGCTGCAGGTGCTGGAAGATGGTCGCTTGACGGACAGCCACGGGCGCACGGTGGACTTCCGCAATACGGTGATCGTGATGACCTCCAACCTGGGCTCGGCTCAGATCCAGGAATTGGTGGGTGATCGTGAAGCCCAGCGTGCGGCGGTGATGGATGCGTTGACCACGCACTTCCGTCCGGAATTCATCAACCGGGTCGACGAAGTGGTGATCTTCGAGCCTCTGGCGCGGGATCAGATCGCGGGCATTACCGAAATTCAGTTGGGCCGCCTGCGTAGCCGTCTGGCTGAGCGCGAGTTGGACCTGGAGTTGAGCAGCGAAGCGTTGGACAAGCTGATCGCGGTCGGTTACGACCCAGTGTATGGCGCACGGCCACTCAAACGTGCGATCCAGCGCTGGATCGAGAACCCACTGGCGCAGCTGATCCTGTCGGGCAGCTTTATGCCTGGCACCCGCGTCACGGCGACGGTGAAAGACGACGAAATCGTCTTCCATTAAGGCCTGCGCTTGGCGCAACCAGAGAAGGCCCCGCATTGCGGGGCCTTTTTTTTCGATAGGGCGTTGAACTGTAAGGCAAAGGCTTGTAAAGTGCGCCCCGCAGCAACGTCAGCCCACGGGTTTCTTCTCCCCAAGAAGAAATCAGAAAGAAGCGCAAATCATTGTCTTAAAAGCAATTTAAAGGGTTGACAGGGGTTTTTAAGATTGTAGAATAGCGCGCCTCAGAGACGCTAACGTAGCGATACGGACAGGGTCGAAGAGGAAGCAACACAGCAGTAACTTTGAAATATGTAGTTCCGTGATAGCTCAGTCGGTAGAGCAAATGACTGTTAATCATTGGGTCCCAGGTTCGAGTCCTGGCCCCCTACCCCGACCATATTTGGGTCGTTAGCTCAGTTGGTAGAGCAGTTGGCTTTTAACCAATTGGTCGTAGGTTCGAATCCCACACGACCCACCATTTTTGAGACCAGTTGACGCTGGAATCAAATCTTAGAATCAGAGGTTCTAGCTCTGATTAGAGGCGGTTTTACGGTTTTGGAAAGTGTTGGCGCACTTAGAAATTGCCGTAGACATGCAGCCGTCTGAGGCGAACAGTAGTTTCGGTTCGTCATGATGTCAATGTGCATCGGTTTTGCGATGCGCATTCCGGGGTATAGCGCAGTCCGGTAGCGCGCCTGCTTTGGGAGCAGGATGTCGGGAGTTCGAATCCCCCTACCCCGACCATATTTAATGAA
>NZ_MPOR01000018.1:0-113861 GCF_001896155.1 Pseudomonas sp. FSL W5-0203 | reverse complement strand
CACTATCGCAGGCAAGCCAGCTCCCACATTGGTTGGGTATTGCCCCCGCAATCAGCGCCCGGCCTCAATCCCCTGTGGGAGCGGGCTTGCCCGCGAAGGCGGCGTGTCAGTCAATTAATCTGCAACTGAATCAGCACGATCGCAGGCAAGCCCGCTCCCCCTTTGATCTCTACCGGTTTGAAGGCCGGTGTTTGCCGCAGGCGGCAGTAGTCCGCCGTTTTTTCGACTGTTTCTTCCCGCGCTATTTCAGCTACCTCTACGAAACCCCCGCCGCGCTTGGACTTTGGTCTCTTTTGAAAAGTTGGTTCGCAAATTGCTTAAGCCTCCTCAGTACAGCGGTGGGCGGCAAGCGTCCGTCAGAAAGAGGATAGAGCGTGGACAAGTACCTTTATGTGGCAATGACCGGCGCCAGCCAGAATGCACTGGCGCAGAAGGCCCATGCCAACAATCTGGCGAACATTTCCACCAACGGTTTCCAGCGCGACCTGGAACAGGCGCGTTCGATGCCGGTGTTCGGTGACAGCTTTCCGGCGCGGGCGTTTGCCATGACCGAACGTCCGGCTACCGACTTTTCACCGGGCGCGATGATCGAAACCGGCCGCGACCTCGACGTGGCCGTCAGCGGCGACGGCTGGATGGCGGTGCAAACCCCGGATGGCGGCGAAGCCTACGTGCGCAGCGCCAGCATGAACGTGGATGCCTTGGGCGTGCTGCGGGCCGGCAACGGTATGCCGATCATGGGCAACGGTGGCCCGATTGCCGTGCCGCCCCAGCAGAAAATCGAAGTGGGTTCGGACGGCACCATCAGCATCCGTGCCATGGGCGAAGGCCCGCGGGTGATGGCGGAAGTGGACCGTATCAAGATGGTCCAGCCTGACCTCAAGAACATGACCAAGGGCCTGGACGGCACCATCCACACCAAGGATGGCCAACCGGCCCAGGCCGACGCGAATGTGCGGCTGACCTCGGGTTTCCTGCAGGCGAGCAACGTCAATGCCGTGGAAGAAATGACCGCGGTGCTGGCGCTGGCCAAGCAGTTCGAGCTGCATATCAAGATGATGAACAGCGCTAAAGAAGACGACCAGGCCATGACGCGCGTCATGCAGATGAGCTGATCCAAGCCCATTAACTAATTTGCAACGCAGCGCCAACCATCCGGCGCACGAAGGAGAACAGCATGCTTCCGGCTCTATGGGTTGCCAAGACAGGCCTGTCCGCCCAGGACACCAACCTGACGACCATTTCCAACAACCTGGCAAACGTGTCGACCACGGGCTTCAAACGTGACCGCGCCGAGTTCCAGGACTTGCTCTATCAGATCAAGAAGCAACCGGGCGCCCAGTCGACCCAGGACAGCGAACTGCCGTCGGGCCTGCAACTGGGTACCGGTGTGCAGATCGTCGGCACCCAGAAAAACTTCAGCGCCGGTAACCTGCAGCAAACCGGCCAGCCCCTGGACATGGCGATCAATGGCCGCGGCTTTTTCCAGGTACTGCAACCGGATGGCACCACCTCTTACACCCGTGACGGCACCTTCCACCTGGACTCTAACGGCCAGATCGTGACCGCCAACGGTTTCGCCCTGGAGCCTGCTGTCGTGGTGCCGCCCGACGCCAAGACCTTCACCGTCGGCAACGACGGCACCGTGTCCATCACCGTCGCTGGCAACCCAGCGTCCCAGGTGATCGGCAACCTGCAAACCGCCGACTTCATCAACCAGGCCGGCCTGCAGGCGATGGGCAACAACCTGTTCCTGGAAACCGCCTCCAGTGGCGCGCCGCAAATCGGCACCCCTGGCTTGAACGGCTTCGGCACCACGCTGCAAAGCACCCTGGAAACCTCCAACGTCAGCACCGTTGAGGAGATGGTCAACATGATCACCACCCAGCGCGCCTACGAGATGAACTCCAAGGTGATTTCCACCGCCGACCAGATGCTTTCGTTCGTTACGCAAAATCTGTAATCAGTCTATGGGGCGCCCTTGAGGGTGCCTGCAACACCGTGAGGTTAGGGTCATGAATCGCTATGTTTGTGTGTTGGCATTGAGTGGGATCGCCGTGCTTGCGGGCTGTGTCGCCCCCACGCCAAAGCCCAATGACCCGTACTACGCGCCGGTGTTGCCACGCACACCGCTGCCGGCGGCGGCCAACAATGGCTCGATCTACCAGGCTGGTTTCGAGCAGAACCTGTACAGCGACCGCAAGGCGTTCCGGGTCGGTGACATCATCACCATTACCCTGAATGAGAAGACCCAGGCCAGCAAGAACGCCAACTCGCAGATCGGCAAGAACAGCAAGACCAGCATCGGCCTGACCTCGCTGTTCGGCGGCGGCCTGAACACCAACAACCCGCTGGGCAGTGGTGACCTGAGCCTGGACGCCGGCTACAGCGGCGACCGCGCCACCAACGGCAAGAGCGCGGCAGGGCAGGGCAACAGCCTGACCGGTTCGATCACCGTGACCGTCGCCGACGTATTGCCCAACGGAATCATTGCCGTGCGTGGTGAGAAGTGGATGACCCTCAACACCGGCGACGAGTTGGTGCGCATCGCCGGCATGGTCCGCGCCGATGACATCTCCACCGACAACACCGTGCCGTCGACGCGCATTGCCGATGCACGCATTACCTACTCGGGCACCGGTTCGTTTGCCGATGCGAGCCAGCCGGGCTGGTTCGACCGCTTCTTCCTCAGCCCGCTGTTCCCTTTCTAGGTGGCCATTTTGAAGTTCAAACAGCTGATGGCGATGACGCTTTTGCTGGCCTTGAGCGCTGTGGCCCATGCCGAGCGCCTGAAGGACATCGCCAGTATTTCCGGCGTGCGCTCCAACCAGTTGATCGGCTATGGCCTGGTCGTGGGGCTTAACGGCACGGGTGACCAGACCACCCAGACGCCGTTCACCCTGCAAACCTTCAACAACATGCTCTCGCAGTTCGGCATCAAAGTGCCGCCAGGCTCGGGCAACGTGCAGTTGAAGAACGTCGCAGCGGTGTCGATCAGCGCCGATCTGCCCGCGTTTGCCAAGCCGGGGCAGGTGGTGGACATCACCGTGTCGTCCATGGGTAACTCCAAGAGCCTGCGCGGTGGCACCTTGCTGATGACGCCGCTCAAAGGTATCGACGGCAACGTCTACGCCATTGCCCAGGGCAACCTGGTGGTCGGCGGTTTTGACGCCGAAGGCCGCGACGGCTCGAAGATCACCGTCAACGTGCCGTCGGCCGGGCGTATCCCCGGTGGCGCTACGGTTGAACGCACCGTGCCGAGTGGTTTCAACCAGGGCAACAGCCTGACCCTGAACCTCAACCGCTCCGACTTCACCACCGCCAAGCGCGTGGTCGACAAGATCAATGACATGCTCGGCCCTGGCGTGGCCCAGGCCATCGACGGCGGCTCGGTTCGCGTCACTGCGCCTCTGGACCCAAGCCAGCGTGTGGACTACCTGTCGATCCTGGAAAACCTTGAGGTGGACCCAGGCCAGGCCGTGGCTAAAGTCATCATCAACTCGCGCACCGGCACCATCGTGATCGGCCAGAACGTCAAGGTTTCGCCAGCGGCGGTGACCCACGGCAGCCTGACGGTGACCATCACCGAAGACCCGATCGTCAGCCAGCCTGGGCCGTTGTCCGGTGGCCAGACGGCCGTGGTCCCGCGCTCGCGCGTCAATGCCCAGCAAGAAGCCAAGCCGATGTTCAAGTTCGGCCCCGGCACCACCCTGGACGAGATTGTCCGTGCGGTGAACCAGGTGGGCGCTGCGCCCGGCGACTTGATGGCGATCCTCGAAGCTTTGAAGCAGGCCGGCGCGTTGCAAGCCGACCTGATCGTGATCTGAGGCCATGGCCATGGATATGCGCAAGAGCGGTATCAGCAGCACGGCGGACTCGGGGTCTTACTCCGACCTGAACCGGCTTAACCAGCTCAAGGTCGGCGACGACAAAAACAGTGAAGGCAACCTGCGCAAAGTGGCGCAGGAATTCGAGTCGCTGTTTTTGAACGAGATGCTCAAGTCCATGCGTTCGGCCACCGAGGCCCTGGGCAAGGACAACCCGCTGAACACCCCGGCCGCCAAGCAATACCAGGAAATGTACGACCAGCAATTGGCGGTGTCGATGTCCCGCGAAGGTGGTGGTATCGGCCTGGCCGATGTGCTGATGCGCCAGATGCAGAAGAACAAGCCGGTGGAGGCCCAGGCCGCCACCTTGCAAGGCCCGGCGGCGGATGCGCCGGTGAAGAAAGTCGATGTGCCGACCGAGATTGCCGCCGGTACCCAGGCCGAAGGCCCGTTGGGCCGCTCCAATGGCCAGCGGCCTTTGTGGGCGTATCGCGTGGCCGTGCCTGAGGGCGCCAGCACCCATGCCAACGACATGGAACTGATGAACCAGCGTCGCATCGCCTTGCCCAGCAAGCTGGCCGACCGCCTGCTGGCGGGCATCGTGCCGAACGCTCCGGTCGAAGCCAAAGCCGCGCCCCTGCGTAACAGCGCTGCCGACGACACAGTCATCAACAGCAGCGCGCGTAGCTTTGCCGTGCCGAGCGGGCGCATGCAGGTGTATGGCCGCGCCATTGCGCAGCCACCGCTGGCGCCGGCCAAGAAAGCCTTCAGCTCCCAGGATGAATTCGTCGCCACTATGCTGCCGATGGCCAAGGCCGCCGCCGCACGTATCGGTATCGACCCCAAATATCTCGTGGCCCAGGCCGCGCTGGAAACCGGCTGGGGCAAATCGGTGATGCGCGCCGAGGACGGCAGCAGCAGCCACAACCTGTTCGGCATCAAGGCTGGCCAGAGCTGGCAGGGCGGTCAGGCCCGGGCGATCACCAGCGAGTTTCGCGATGGTGCGATGGTCAAGGAAACGGCGCAGTTCCGTTCCTACAGCTCGTATCAGGACAGCTTCCACGACCTCGTGACTTTGCTGCAAAGCCATGATCGCTATAAAGAAGTTGTGAAATCAGCCGACAACCCGGAACAGTTTGTACGCGAGTTGCAAAAAGCCGGTTATGCAACCGACCCGGATTACGCCAGCAAGATTTCGCAGATCGCAAAAAACATGAACAGTTACCAGAACTACGCTGCCGCTGGCGCAACCACACATTTATAAGGTCTGAACCATGAGTTTGCTCAGTATCGGGATGTCAGGGCTCAATGCCGCTCAAGGATCGTTGTCGGTCTTGAGTAATAACATCGCCAACGTGAATACCCCAGGGTACTCGCGTCAGCAGACCACGCAAAATACCAACGCATCAAACCCGTTCGGCGGCGTGTACATCGGCAGCGGCACCACCCTGGCCGATGTGCGCCGGGTGTACAACGAGTACCTGGACACCGCTTACCAGAACAGCACGGCGCTCAATAACGACGCCAAGGCGTACCTGGACCAGGTGGGGGCCGTCGACAAAGTGCTGTCGGACAAAACCACCGGTCTGTCCTCAGTGCTCAGTTCGTTCTTCGCCACCCTGCAAACCGCCGCGTCCAACCCCAGCGACCTGTCGGCCCGCCAATTGCTGGTGACCAACGCCCAGACCCTGAGCAGCCGTTTCAACTCGATCTCCACGCAGTTGACCCAGCAGAAAGAGACCATCAACAACCAACTGAGCAGCATGAGTGATCAGGTCAACCAATTGACCGCCTCGATTGCCTCGCTTAACCAGCAGATCTCCCAGGCCCAGGGCAGCTCCAATAGCGCCCCAGCCAACCTGCTGGACTCGCGTAACGAGGCAGTACGCTCGCTCAATGAGTTGATCGGTGTCACGGCCACCGAGAAAAACGGCCAGTTCAGCGTGACCACCGGCAGCGGCCAGTCCCTGGTAGAGGGCGGGATCTCCAACAAGATTTCCGCGGCACCAAGCAAAACCGATAACAGCCAGTACACCATCCAGTTGGACATGAACGGCACCAGCCTGGACCTGGGTTCGGTGATCAGCGGCGGCAGCATCGGTGGCCTGTTGCGCTATCGCAGCGATGCCTTGATGCCGGCCATCAATGAGCTGGGGCGTATCGCCATTGCCACCGCGGACACGCTCAACAGCCAGCTGGGCCAGGGCCTGGACCTCAATGGTGACTTTGGCGTTTCGCTGTTCAAAGACATCAACAGCGCGGCCGCCATTGCCTCGCGCAGCCAGGGTGCCTCGGGCAACAGCGCCGGCGCGGGCAACCTGAACGTGACGATCAAGGACAGCAGTCAGTTGTCCACGTTTGACTACACCGTGACCTTCAGCGACAAGACCGATCCTAACAAAATCACGGTGTTGCGCTCGGACGGCAAGGCCATGGGCACCTTTGACATGAGCGCTACACCGCCGCCGACCCTGGATGGTTTCACCCTGGCGCTGGACGGCAAGGGCACCATGGCGTTTGGTGACAGCTTCAAGGTCAGCCCCACCGCCACGGGCGCCAGCGGTATTGGCGTGGCGCTCACCGATGCGAACAAACTGGCGTTTGCCGGCCCGTTGGCAGGTACCAGCAGCAAGACCAACAGTGGCACGGGCACCTTTACCCAGCCGGCCTTGACAGTGCCTTTGGATATCCATGGCGGCACTGACACTGCCCAGTTGCGCGCCGGTATTGAAAACTCGATGCCGGTGAAGATGGTGTTCGGCAAGCCTGCCGCCGACGGTACGCAGTCCTATACCATCAGCGATTCCAAGGGCAACCCGATTAGCACCGGCTCGATCATCCCGGGGCAGGGCAACAAGATCACCGTGGACGTGCCAATGCGCGACGCCAGCGGTGCCGCCATTCCCGGCAAGAGCTTCAAGTTCGACACCACTGTCAACGGCTCCCCGGCAGACGGCGACAGCACCACCTTCGCCTTCAACAGTGGCGGCAAATCCGACGGTCGCAACGCCCAGGAACTGCTGAACCTGCAAACCAAGGCCACCGTCGGTATGGGCGAGGGCAACGCGGGCACCAGCCTGGTGGGTGCCAACAGCAAGCTGGTCTCGACCGTGGGTGCCAAGGCCAGCCAGGCCGGGGTCGACACCGCCGCCACCGGTGCGTTGCTCAGCGCCAACAAGGAAGCACGCAACTCGGTATCCGGGGTCAACCTGGATGATGAAGCGGGCGACATGATCAAGTTCCAGCAGTACTACACCGCGTCGTCGCAGATCATCAAGGCTGCGCAGGAAACCTTCACCACACTGATGAATGCTCTTTAAGGGAGGCTGGGACGATGCGTATTTCTACACAGCAGTATTTCGAGACCAGCTCTGCCAAGTACCAGAGCAACTATTCCAGCGTGGTCAAGGCCCAGGACCAGGCCAGCTCCGGCGTGCGCGTGCAAACCGCCGCAGATGATCCGGTGGCGGCGGCGCGGTTGTTGATGCTGCAGCAGCAGAAAGACATGCTGGCGCAGTTCAATGGCAACATCGACACCCTGAAAAACTCGCTGACCACCCAGGACGGCGTGCTGGAAAATATCAATATCGCGATTCAACGGGCCAGCGAGTTGGCGCTCAAGGCGGGTAACGTCGGCATCAGCGACGCTGACCGCAAGTCGACGGCCGCCGAGATTGGCGCCATTGAAGACCAGATCCTGGGCCTGCTCAATACCAAGGACGCCAGCGGCAATTACTTGTTCTCCGGCAGCAAGACCGATACGCCGCCCTACGCCCGCAACAATGACGGCACCTACAGTTACCAGGGCGATGACACGCCGTTGAGCCTGCAGATCGCAGAGAACCTGTCGGTTGCCATGGGCAATACCGCCAAGAGCATGCTTGAAAGCTCGGCGAATACGGGCCGTACGCAAACCGCGCCGATCCTCGTGCCGCCAGCGGTCGACGATGGCAAGGTCACCGTATCTGCCGGGCTGATCGCGGCCAACAGCAGCTATAACAGCAGCTTTTCCGATGGTCAGCCGTATAAGCTGACCTTCACCAGCAGCACCCAATACGTGGTCACGGACAATGCTGGCAAGGACATCACTTCGGAGATTCCAGGCAACGGCACTTTCGATGCCACCAAGGAAGGCGGCTCGACTATCAACCTGCGCGGGGTCAAGTTCGACATTGGCTTGAACCTGGGCAAAGACGCACTGGGCAAAGACATACTGCCAGGCGCGCCGTCGGACGCCATCGTCAAGGATCGCGAGTTCAGCCTGTCGGTCAAGCCGGACACCTTCAGCGTTTCGCGCACCCCGAGCAATCCGTCCACCGCGCAACTGAGCGGCGGCACGGTGAGCGATCCGGCGGCGTACGCCAGCACCTTTCCCAACTCGGGCGTGATCGTGAAGTTCGGTGCCGCCGGCGCCTATGACCTGTATGCCCAGCCGTATAGCGCAGACAGCAAATCCATCGCCAGTGGCACCCTGGCGGCCGGCGCCACCACCATCACGGCGGCAGGGGTGACCTTTGATGTCACCACCGCACCGGCACCGGCAGCCGGCGACCAGTTTGCGATCAGTGCCACCAGCAACAAGAACGAGAACGTCCTCGACACCCTGAGCCATCTGCGCAAAATTCTGGAAACGCCGTCAGACGGCAACCCGGCGGCGCAGAAGGAGCTCAAGGACGTGGTGGCCAAGTCCATTGGCAACCTGACCAATGCCTACGGCCAGATCGACCAGGCGCGTGGCTCCCTGGGCGCGCGCCTCAATGGCCTGGACATTCAGTCCAAGGAAAACGTCAGCCTGGACCTGGCCAATACCACCACCATGAATGCCCTGGGCAATGTCGACTTCGCCGAAGCCGCCATCAACCTGAGCTTGCAACAAACCATGTTGCAGGCCTCGCAGTTGGCCTTCGTGAAAATCTCGCAGTTGAGCCTGTTCAACAAGATGTAAACGGCGTTCAGTCAAGCGGCCCGCTCTGGAAACAGGGCGGGCCGTTGTCGTTTCGGGGGCTTAATTGTTGAAACGTTTTGCATAAACCACGCAAAATTGAGTGACCTGTGAGTCATAAAGCGCATCTTCACTGTATCGTGTGAAAAGGATAAGTCGTCACAGGGCCTTCATCGGGCGGCTTTCAGCGGGATTTTTATGGGGTTATCCCCTTTATTGTCAGCACTTCCGGCATAGCCCGAGGGGTGTTCTCCAGCTATTTAGTATTGGGAAGCCACAATGATTGGCATAAAAAGCATCGCCAGTTACGTGCCGGCGGACGGGATCGATAACTACGCCCAGGGTGCCAAGTTCGCCAAGGATGAAGAGTTCATCATCGGCAAGATCGGTTCGGCGTTCCTGCCGCGCAAGGAAGCGGCACAGGAAACCTCGGATCTGTGTGTCGAGGCGGTCAACGCCTTGTTTGCCAACAACCCGCAATTGAAGCGCGAGTCCATCGACGCGCTGATCGTCGTCACCCAGAACGGCGATGAAGAGGGCCTGCCTCACACCGCCGCCATCGTGCAGGACAAACTGGGCCTGCCAACCCACGTTGCCGCGTTCGACATCTCGCTGGGCTGCTCCGGCTACGTCTACGGCATCTACGCGATGAAGGGCTTCATGGAAGCCGCGGGCCTTAAAAACGGCCTGCTGATTACCGCAGACCCGTACTCCAAGATCGTCGACCCGGAAGACCGCAACACCACCATGCTGTTCGGCGATGCCGCCACCGCCACCTGGATGGGCGAAGACGCGCCGTGGCTGCTCGGCAAATCCAAGTTCGGTACCGACGGTTCCGGCGCACCGCACCTGAAGGTCAGCGACGGCGTGTTCTTCATGAACGGCCGCCAGGTGTTCAACTTCGCCTTGCTCAAGGTGCCTGCGCACTTGCACGAGCTGCTCAAAGAGTCGGACCTCAAGGCCGATGACATCGATGCGTTCTGCATCCACCAGGGCAGCGCGGCCATCGTCGACGCCGTGGCGCGCCGTTTTGAAGAAGCGCCGGTGGACAAGTTCATCAAGGACATGGTCGAGACCGGCAACACCGTGTCGTCGAGCATCCCGCTGCTGCTGGAAAAGCACGTGATGGACGCCACCTGGAAGCGCGTGGCAATCAGCGGCTTTGGCGTGGGCCTGTCGTGGGGCTCGGCGATTCTCTATCGTCCGTGATGCATTAGCCGCTGCACAAAAAACGCCGATGATCCCACGATCATCGGCGTTTTTTTTGCGCCCCCCCCCCTGTAGGAGCGAGCTTGCTCGCGAAGAACGTTAACGATAACGCGGGCATTCAGAATGCACGCTGCGTTCTCAGGTTCTTCGCGAGCAAGCTCGCTCCTACAAGGGGGGATGTCTTGAAGGCGAAGTTTTGGCGCCAGTAACCCGTGATTACGGGCGTTTCACGCCTCTATAAGGCCTTGAAATACAAGGGCTGGCACAGGGCTACTAAAAAAAATCAAAAAAATCCTCAAGCAACCGGCTACCACGACGATAACTATTACGTAGGTTCTCTAGGCCACACCCGGCGGTCGCCAGGGCCGGAAGCCGCAGTATCCAAACCACGAGGATTTCGTCATGGCATTATCAGTAAACACCAACATCACCTCCCTGGGTGTCCAGAAGAACCTGAACAAAGCTTCCGACGCTCTGAGCCAGTCGATGAACCGTCTGTCCTCCGGCCTGAAAATCAACAGCGCCAAAGACGACGCTGCCGGCATGCAGATCGCTAACCGTCTGAACAACCAGGTCAAAGGCCTGAACGTTGCCATCGCCAACGCCAACAACGGCGTGTCGATTGCCCAGACTGCTGAAGGCGCGATGCAAGAATCCACCAACACCCTGCAGCGTCTGCGTGAACTCGCCCTGCAAGCGGCCAACGGTGATAAAAGCGACGCTGACCGTGTTTCCCTGCAGCAGGAATTCACCGCTAAAGTGGGCGAGCTGACTCGTATTGCTAACACGACCACCTTTGGCGGTCGTAACCTGCTGGACGGTTCATTCAACAACGTAGCGTTCCAGATCGGCGCAAACGCCAACGAGACTATCTCGTTCGGTATGACCGATATTAGCTCCACCGCCCTTAAGGGCGAATACAGCGAAGCTAGCGTTAATGGTAAGGCTCTCGCAGGCGTTACTGCTACTGCTACTGGTTCGGTTCTGGGCGGCGCGAGTGGTACTGGTGCAGCGGTAGCTGCTCTGAAGACCGATGCGGCTAACGCCACGCCAACTCCTGGTGCAGGCTTGGCCGCTGCGGCTTCGGTCACCGTGAATGGTACTAAGGTTGACTTCGCCGCTGGTGATTTGGGCGACGCTGTTGCCAAAAAAATTAATGATGCGAAGATATCTGGCGTCACCGCCACTTGGGATGACGCAGCTACTAAGCTGACTATCAATTCAACTTCTAGTTTAGAGGTTACTGGTGCAGTTGCTGATCTTACCGCTGTAGGTCTTACAGCAGTGGCGGCATCTGGCAAGGTCGCTTCAAGCATCAGCGACAAAAACACTGTTCTGGGTCAGGACGGCACCATAAACGTCAACGGCAAAGATGTGAAATGGGCTGCTGGCGCTAAAATTGACGACGTCTTGACTAGTCTCAAACTGGTTGACGGCGTAGGTGATGCAACTATTGGTAAAGATGGCCGAATCCAAGTCACTTCTAAAGACGGCAGCGATGTTGTACTGAAGAATGTTACCAGCGGCGCACTCTCATCCCTGGGGCTTTCGTCTGGCACATCGCAAGCTAAGTTGGGTGCCGATACTTCGATTACTTTGAACGGTGTTGAGGTCAAGTTCAAGAAAGGCGATACGACCGACGCTATCGTTTCTTCGATCAACAGTGCGAGCACTGGCGTTACCGCTAACAAAAATTCCGATGGCACTTTGGGATTGTTCTCCAAAAAAGACATCGTTATCTCTGACGGCAGTGCGGGTACTGGTCTGACCGCTCTGGGGTTGACTGCTAACACTACCGCTTCGGTGACTTTGGAAACTACCGTTTCCAACCTCAGCATCCTTTCTGCTGCTGATTCCCAGCGGGCCATCCAAGCTCTGGACGGCGCAATGCAGCAGATCGACAGCCAGCGTTCGCAGCTGGGCGCCGTACAAAACCGCTTCGCCAGCACCGTGGCCAACCTGCAGAGCATTTCGCAGAACTCCTCCGCTGCCAAAGGCCGCGTAGAAGACGCTGACTTCGCTTCTGAAGCCGCTGAGCTGACCAAGCAACAAACCTTGCAACAGGCTTCCACTGCGATCCTGTCCCAGGCCAACCAACTGCCATCGTCTGTTCTGAAGCTGCTTCAGTAATAGCGCTAGCGGTTAAATAACGGGAGGGTGCGTTTAACAACGTGCCCTTCCGTTTTTTCAGTTTGGAGGTGGTGACATGGACATGAGCATCAAGCTGACCTCGTCTTACCCCGCAGCCCCGGCCCCGGCCAACCTTGGCGCAGTGGTGACCCAGGCCAAGCCTGTGGCCAGCAATGAGCCGATCAAAAGTGAAGAGCCGCAGCGCGTTGCGCTGGAAAAGGCTGTTACCGATATGCGTGAGTTTGTGCAGGCTTCACAGCGCAACCTGGATTTTTCCATCGATGACTCTACCGGCAAGGTAGTGGTCAAGGTGATCGCCACTGACAGTGGTGAAGTGATTCGACAGATACCATCGGAGACCGCGCTGAAATTGGCGCAGAACCTGAGCGATGCCGGCAGCCTGCTGTTTGATAGCAAGGCTTGAGTTGGCACGAAACATGTTTCTGATTGCGGTCTAGGCGTATAAGCGCCAAAAAACGGCCGCTGCAGGACAAGGAGAATGGCAAATGGCTAGTTCAACGATTTCCGGCCCAGGTTCGGGCTACGACACCCAAGCAATCGTCAAGGCGCTGGTAGGTGCCGAGCAGGCGCCCAAGCAGGCTCAGATCACCAACGAGCAGAAGAAGGCCACCGTGCAGTTGTCTGCCGTGGGCTCGGTCAAGACGGCGTTGGAAGCCTACCAGGCGGCGATCACCAAGTTGAACAATGCCTCGGCCTTCAACGGGCTGGCGGCGACTTCTTCGGAAGAGAAAAACGCCAAGGTTACCTTGGGTGACGGCGCATCCAGCGGCAAGTACGTATTGAAGGTCACTAACCTGGCGACGGCTTCGAAAGTCACCACGGCGGTGAATGTCGATGGCGCATCGGGCAAGGCCAACAGCACGGACGAAGACCAGACGCTGACCATCAACCAGTCGGGCAAGAGCTACGACGTGATCATTCCCGGTGGCGCGACGTTGCAGCAGGTGCGCGAATCCATCAACACCCAGCTCTCGTCCCAGGGCATCAGTGCTAACGTGCTGAGCGACTCCAATGGCGCGCGGCTGGTACTGACTTCGACCACCATGGGCGAGGGCACCGACATCACCCTCAGCGGCGATTCGCAGCTGGCTACCGGGTACGACAAAGGCAAGGCGCCGACCAACGCCAAATACTCCATTGATGACATTGAAATGTCATCGAACAGCAACAAGATCACCTCCGCGATCAGCGGCGTGACCCTGGATCTGTTGGACACGGTAGACATCACCAAGCCGACCACCATCACCGTGGCCAGCAACACCGACACGTTGAAAACCTCGGTGCAGTCCTTCGTCAGTGCCTACAACACGCTGATGACGGCGATCAATACCCAGACCAAAGTAACCGCCACCGGCGATGCCTCCACCACCACCGCAGGTGCCCTGACGGGCGACGCATCGATGCGTCAGTTGGTCAACAGTCTGCGCTCCGAGTTGGTCAGCGGTTCTGGTGCGGGCACCATGACCAGCTTGGCTCAGATGGGCATCACCACCGATCAGAAAACCGGCATGCTCAGCCTCGATGACAAGGCATGGGATAAAGCTGTGGTCAAGGGCGCTGGCGATATTGCCAAGTTGTTCACCGGCGACACTGGCTTGATAACGCGCATGAAAAAGGCTACCGACAGTTACGTGGGTAGCAGTGGCACACTGGCGAACCGGGCGACCGATCTCAACAACAAGTTGACTGACTTGACCAAAGAGACCGACGACCTGACGCGGCGCATGGATGCCTTGCAGAAGTCCCTGACCGCCAAGTACACGGCGATGGACACCATGATCGCGCAGATCAACGCCAGCAGCTCCAGCATCCTGACCACCCTCAACTCGCTGAACAATCCTAAGTCGAACTGATGAGCGGTGCGCGCCAGGGCCCTGTCCAGGGGCTCTCGCGCAGGGTGCTGGATTAAAGTTTTTATCGCCGTGGTCGAAAAACTGGTTAAGCAAACCTATTCGATTGTCGCCAGTAACGAGGTAGCAACATGAACCCGATGAGAGCCCTTCGCCAGTACCAGAAGGTCAATGCCCACGCTCAGGTCTCTGAAGCCAGCCCGCACCGCCTGGTGCAGATGCTGATGGAAGGTGGCCTGGATCGCATGGCCCAGGCCAAGGGGGCGTTGAGCCGCGGGGACATCGCGCAAAAGGGCCTGATGCTGGGCAAGGCGATCGAAATCATTTCGGGCCTGCGCGATGGCCTGGAGCCTGAGAAAGCCGAAGATCCGGCCGCGATCCAGCGTCTGGATGCCCTGTATAACTACATGGGCAATCGTCTGGTCGAGGCGAACCGAGTCAATGATGTCGAGATGATCGACGAAGTCGCCCGCCTGCTGATCACCGTCAAGACCGGCTGGGATGCCATCGCTCCACAATAAGGCCGATTGCCTTGAGGTACACATCATGAGCCACGCACTGCAACGCATCGACGAAACCCGCGAAGCCCTTCTCGGCGCGCTGGCTGAGCGCAATTGGGAAGCCGTGGGCGAGTTGGACCTGGGTTGCCGCGCGGTGATTGATGAGGTGCTCAGTGAGGCACCGGTAGACGAGGGCGCATTGCGCGAGAAGCTGGAAAGTTTGTTGGTGGTGTACCAGCAGTTGCTGGAGGTGACGACCGGCGAACGCCAGGCGATTTTCGAAGAGATGTCGCAGATCAACCAAGCGAAAAATGCGTCAAAGGTTTACCATCTGTTCGGTTGAACGGGCGCAGTTAATCCGAACGGCGCGTCATATATTTGACTGTGCCAGCATTTTTGACTTAACTAGTGCTGTTTTCAGATTTCAGACGTCTAGAAGGTAAGAAATCTTACAGACGTCTAGATTGCCCTCATTCCGGGGCAGGAAGTTTTACTAGGGAAGTTGCTATTGCATGTGGCGTGAAACCAAAATTCTGCTGATCGATGACGATAGCGTCCGCCGCCGCGATTTAGCGGTGATTTTAAATTTTCTCGGTGAAGAAAATTTACCCTGCGGCAGCCACGATTGGCAGCAGGCGGTCAGCTCGTTGTCGTCGAGCCGTGAAGTCATTTGCGTATTGATCGGGACGGTAAACGCTCCTGGCGCAGTTCTGGGCCTGTTAAAGACACTGTCTACCTGGGATGAGTTCCTTCCGGTGTTGCTAATGGGCGATATTTCTTCCGTGGACCTGCCGGAAGACCAGCGCCGCCGTGTGTTGTCCAACCTGGAAATGCCGCCCAGCTACAGCAAATTGCTCGATTCCCTGCACCGCGCCCAGGTCTATCGCGAGATGTACGACCAGGCCCGCGAGCGCGGCCGTCACCGTGAGCCCAACCTGTTTCGCAGCCTCGTCGGCACCAGCCGTGCCATCCAGCACGTGCGCCAGATGATGCAGCAAGTGGCCGACACCGACGCCAGCGTGCTGATCCTCGGCGAGTCGGGCACCGGCAAGGAAGTGGTCGCGCGCAATCTGCACTATCACTCCAAGCGTCGCGACGGGCCCTTTGTGCCGGTCAACTGCGGGGCGATCCCGGCAGAGCTGCTGGAAAGCGAATTGTTCGGCCACGAGAAGGGCGCCTTTACCGGGGCGATCACTAGCCGTGCCGGGCGTTTTGAGCTGGCCAATGGCGGCACTCTGTTCCTCGACGAAATCGGCGACATGCCGTTGCCGATGCAGGTCAAGCTGCTGCGCGTATTGCAGGAGCGCACCTTCGAGCGCGTGGGCAGCAACAAGACCCAGAGCGTGGACGTGCGCATCATTGCCGCCACCCACAAGAACCTCGAAAGCATGATCGAGGTCGGCAGCTTCCGCGAAGACCTGTACTACCGCCTCAACGTGTTCCCTATCGAGATGGCGCCGCTGCGCGAGCGCGTGGAAGACATCCCGCTGTTGATGAACGAACTGATCTCGCGCATGGAGCACGAAAAGCGCGGCTCCATTCGCTTCAACTCTGCGGCAATCATGTCCCTGTGCCGCCACGGCTGGCCGGGCAACGTGCGCGAGCTGGCCAACCTGGTGGAGCGCATGGCGATCATGCACCCGTACGGGGTGATCGGCGTGGTCGAACTGCCGAAGAAATTCCGCTACGTCGACGACGAAGACGAACAGATGGACAGCCTGCGCAGCGACATGGAAGAGCGCGTGGCGATCAACGGCCATACTCCAGACTTCGGCGCCACCGCGATGTTGCCGCCCGAAGGCCTGGACCTTAAGGACTACCTCGGCAACCTCGAACAAGGGTTGATCCAGCAGGCCCTGGACGATGCCCATGGCATCGTGGCCCGCGCCGCCGAGCGCCTGCGTATCCGCCGCACCACCCTGGTGGAGAAGATGCGCAAGTACGGTATGAGCCGCAAAGAAGGTGATGAACAGGCGGATGATTGACGCCTGTTTTTCAACTATTTGATTTATAGGTAGATTTTTTTCGGCACGGGTATTGCTACAGCCCTCGCAACGTTCCGTTTAACTGACGGTCAGCCAAGCGAGAGAGCATCATGCCCCACGCCGCCCAACTATCTTCGGCCCCTGCCATCCAGGGGCTGGTTTCGCCTGTAGAACCGCCGACCCGCCAGGGCCTGGAGCACGCGTTCTCGCAGTTCAATCAGATGTCGAGCCAGCTGACCGACTCCTACAGCCTGCTTGAGGCCCGGGTTTCCGAGCTTAAAGGCGAACTGGCGGTGGTCAGCGCCCAGCGCATGCAAGAGCTGGCCGAGAAAGAGCGCCTGGCCAACCGCCTGCAAAACCTGCTGGACCTGTTGCCCGGTGGCGTAATCGTCATCGATGACCAGGGCCGCGTGCGCGAAGCCAACCCGGCAGCCTGTGATCTGCTCGGCCTGCCGCTGGAAGGCGAGCTGTGGCGTGAAGTCATCACCCGCTGTTTCGCCCCCCGCGAAGACGACGGCCACGAAGTCTCCCTCAAGGACGGGCGTCGGCTGTCCATCGCGACCCGTTCCCTGGACGCCGAGCCGGGCCAGCTTGTGCTGCTCAATGACCTGACAGAAACCCGGCACCTGCAAGATCAACTGGCGCGCCATGAGCGGCTGTCGTCCCTGGGGCGTATGGTCGCTTCCTTGGCCCATCAGATTCGTACGCCGTTGTCGGCGGCATTGATCTACGCCAGCCATTTGACTGACGAGCAATTACCGGCGGCCACCCACCAACGCTTTGCCGGGCGCCTCAAGGAGCGCCTGCATGAGTTGGAGCACCAAGTGCGCGACATGCTGGTGTTTGCCCGTGGCGAACTGCCGCTGACCGATCGCGTTACACCTGCCGGCTTGATGCAGTCCCTGCAAGCGGCAGCGGCGATCCATGTGCAGGAGGCCAACCTGCGCTGGCAGTGCGACAGCCATCAGGGCGAATTGCTGTGCAACCGCGACACCCTGGTGGGCGCGCTGCTCAACCTGATCGAAAACGCCACCCAGGCCAGTGGCCCCGGGGCGCGCCTGAAAGTGCACCTGTACACCCGCGGGCAAACCCTGCGCCTGTGCGTCAGCGACAGCGGCAGCGGTATCGCCCCGCAGGTGCTGCAACGTCTGGGCGAGCCGTTTTTTACCACCAAGACCAACGGCACTGGCCTGGGCCTGACTGTGGTCAAGGCAGTGGCCCGTGCCCATCAAGGACAATTGCAGCTGCGTTCCCGCCTGGGGCGTGGCACCTGTGCATTGATGACCTTGCCGCTGTTTTCCAGCGCGGCAAGCGCGGAGTAAGAGGATGATGGCTATCAAGGTTTTATTGGTGGAAGACGATCGCGCCCTGCGTGAAGCATTGGCTGACACGCTGCTGCTGGCGGGCCATGACTACCGTGCGGTCGGCTCTGCCGAGGAAGCCTTGGAGGCGGTCGAACAGGAGGCCTTCAGTCTGGTGATCAGCGACGTCAACATGCCCGGCATGGACGGCCATCAATTGCTCGGCCTGCTGCGCGTGCGCCAGCCGCAGCTGCCGGTGCTGCTGATGACCGCCCATGGCGCGGTGGAGCGGGCGGTGGATGCCATGCGTCAGGGCGCGGCGGATTACCTGGTCAAACCTTTCGAGCCCAAGGCGCTGATCGAGCTGGTGGCCCGGCATGCCTTGGGCGTGCTGTCGGCGGGCGAGGGCGATGGCCCGATTGCCTTTGAGCCGGCCAGCGCGCAATTGCTGGAACTGGCCGCGCGGGTGGCGCGCAGTGATTCCACTGTGTTGATTTCCGGTGAATCCGGTACCGGTAAAGAAGTGCTGGCGCGCTACATCCACCAGCAGTCCAGCCGCGCCCAGCAACCGTTCATTGCGATCAACTGCGCGGCGATCCCCGACAACATGCTCGAAGCGACCTTGTTTGGTCATGAAAAGGGCTCGTTCACCGGCGCCATCGCGGCCCAGGCCGGCAAGTTCGAACAGGCCGACGGCGGCACCATCCTGCTCGACGAAATTTCGGAAATGCCCCTGGGCCTGCAAGCCAAGTTGCTGCGCGTATTGCAGGAACGTGAGGTGGAGCGCGTGGGCGCGCGCAAGCCGATCCAGCTGGATATTCGCGTGGTTGCCACCACCAACCGCGACCTGGCGGGCGAAGTGGCGGCGGGGCGCTTCCGTGAGGACCTGTTCTACCGGTTGTCGGTGTTCCCGCTGGCCTGGCGCCCATTGCGTGAGCGCCCGGCGGATATCATCCCCTTGGCCGAGCGCCTGCTGAACAACCACGTCAAAAAAATGAAGCATGCCCAGGCGCGGTTGTCGCCCGAGGCCCAGGCGTGCCTGGTCAATTACCCATGGCCGGGCAACGTGCGCGAGTTGGATAATGCCATCCAGCGTGCGCTGATTTTGCAGCAGGGCGGCTTGATCCAGCCGCAGGATTTCTGCCTGGCCATGGGTACTGGCGCTGCGCCGTTGCCGAGCCTGGCTCCGGCTCCAGTGGTCGCCGAGGCGGAATCGGCAGGCGCCCTGGGTGATGACCTGCGCCGCCGTGAATTTCAGATGATCATCGACACCCTGCGCGCCGAGCGCGGCCGTCGCAAAGAAGCGGCCGAGCGCCTGGGCATCAGCCCGCGCACCTTGCGCTACAAGCTGGCGCAGATGCGCGACGCCGGTATGGATGTGGAAGCGTATCTTTTCGCCACATGACCGGTAACAAGTTCGACAAGCTTTGTCGCCTTTTCTTACGAGTTGTCACAGAGCTGGCACCCTTGTTGCTACCACCCCTAGTAACCGCTGCGTAGTGTCAAAAAATTGCGGGTCGTCGGAGAGAGAAGGTCATGAGCCAGGGTATTGAGTTCAATCGGTTGATGTTGGATATGCGCGCCATGCAAATGGACGCCATGGCTCAACCGAAATCCGTCGCGCCAGCGCCGGAATTGGGCCAAAGCAATTTTGCCGACATGCTCGGTCAGGCAATCAATAAAGTCAGTGATACCCAGCAGGCGTCCAGCCAGTTGGCGACGGCCTTCGAGATCGGTAAAAGCGGCGTGGACCTCACCGATGTGATGGTCGCCTCGCAAAAGGCCAGTGTGTCCTTCCAGGCCTTGACCCAAGTGCGTAACAAGCTGGTTCAGGCGTATCAAGACATCATGCAGATGCCGGTTTAAGGACGAGATTTAAGTCATGGCTGAAGCAGTCTCCGACAACCTCCCCGCCAAGGCCGACGGCAAACCGCCGTTGTTTGGCCTGTCGTTCCTGGAAAACCTCTCGGAAATGACCATGCTGCGTCAGGTGGGCCTGATGGTGGGCCTGGCAGCCAGCGTGGCGATTGGTTTTGCCGTGGTGCTGTGGTCGCAGCAACCCGATTACCGCCCCCTGTACGGCAGCCTGTCGGGCATGGATTCCAAGCAGATCATGGAAACCCTCGCCGCCGCCGACATCGCCTACACCGTGGAGCCCAACTCAGGTGCCTTGCTGGTCAAGGCTGACGATGTCGCCCGCGCGCGGATGAAATTGGCCGCCGCTGGTGTGGCGCCGTCCGACAGCAACATCGGTTTCGAGATCCTCGACAAAGACCAGGGCCTGGGCACCAGCCAGTTCATGGAAGCCACCCGCTATCGTCGTGGCCTGGAAGGCGAACTGGCGCGCACCATTTCCAGCCTCAATAACGTCAAGGCCGCCCGTGTGCACCTGGCGATTCCGAAAAGCTCGGTGTTCGTGCGTGACGAACGCAAGCCCAGCGCCTCGGTCTTGGTCGAGCTGTTTGCTGGCCGCTCCCTGGAGCCTGGCCAGGTACTGGCGATCGTCAACCTGGTGGCAACCAGTGTTCCCGAATTGAGCAAGTCGCAAATCACCGTGGTGGACCAGAAGGGCAACCTGCTGTCCGACATGGCCGAAAACTCCGCGCTGACCCAGGCCGGCAAGCAGTTCGACTACAGCCGCCGCATGGAAAGCATGCTCACCCAGCGCGTGCACAACATCCTGCAACCGGTACTGGGTAACGACCGCTACAAGGCTGAAGTCTCCGCCGATGTGGATTTCAGCGCTGTCGAGTCCACCTCCGAGCAGTTCAACCCGGACCAGCCAGCGTTGCGCAGCGAGCAGTCCACCAGCGAACAACGCACCGCCAGCAATGGCCCCCAAGGTGTGCCGGGCGCCCTGAGCAACCAGCCACCCGCGCCGGCCTCGGCACCGCAGACCACCGGTGGCGCTGCCGCCACGGCGGGCGCGATCCAGCCTGGCCAGCCATTGCTGGACGCCAACGGCCAGCAGATCATGGACCCGGCCACCGGCCAGCCCATGCTTGCGCCGTACCCTGCGGACAAGCGTAACCAGTCCACCAAGAACTTCGAACTGGACCGTTCCATCAGCCACACCAAGCAGCAACAGGGCAAGATCAATCGTCTGTCGGTGTCGGTGGTGGTCGATGACCAGGTCAAGGTCAACCCGGCAGACGGCGCGGTGACCCGTGCGCCGTGGACGGCTGACGAACTGGCCCGTTTCACCCGCCTGGTGCAGGACGCCGTTGGCTTCGACGCCAGCCGTGGCGACAGCGTCAGCGTGATCAACATGCCGTTCTCCGCCGAGCGCGGTGAAGTGATCGCTGACCCTGCGTTCTACACCCAGCCGTGGTTCTGGGACATCGTCAAGCAAGTGCTGGGCGTGTTGTTCATCCTGGTGCTGGTGTTTGGTGTACTGCGCCCGGTGCTCAACAACATCACCGGTGGCGGCAAGAAGCAACTGGCACTGGCCGGTGGCGACGTCGAGTTGGGTGGCATGGGCGGCCTGGACGGCGAACTGGCCAACGACCGCGTCAGCCTTGGCGGCCCGCAAAGCATCCTGTTGCCAAGCCCGAGCGAAGGCTATGACGCTCAGTTGAACGCAATCAAGAGTCTGGTGGCAGAAGACCCGGGCCGTGTGGCCCAGGTCGTGAAAGAGTGGATTAACGCTGATGAATGATCGAGCCGCTGTGGCCAAGCTGTCCCGGGTCGACAAAGCCGCTGTGTTGCTGCTGTCCCTGGGTGAAACCGACGCTGCCCAAGTGCTGCGCCACATGGGCCCCAAAGAGGTCCAGCGTGTCGGCGTGGCCATGGCGCAGATGCGCAATGTGCACCGCGAGCAAGTCGAGCAGGTGATGAGCGAGTTCGTCGAGATCGTCGGCGACCAGACCAGCCTGGGCGTCGGCTCCGACAGCTACATTCGCAAGATGCTCACCTCGGCCCTGGGCGAAGACAAGGCCAACGGCCTGATCGACCGCATCCTGCTGGGCGGCAACACCAGCGGCCTGGACAGCCTCAAGTGGATGGAACCGCGGGCAGTGGCCGACGTGATCCGCTATGAGCACCCGCAGATCCAGGCGATCGTGGTGGCCTATCTGGACCCGGACCAGGCCGGCGAAGTGCTCGGCCACTTCGACCATAAAGTGCGCCTGGACATCATCCTGCGTGTGTCATCGTTGAACACCGTGCAGCCGGCGGCGCTCAAAGAACTCAACACCATTCTGGAGAAGCAGTTCTCCGGCAATTCCAACGCCTCGCGCACCACCCTGGGTGGCATCAAGCGCGCAGCCGACATCATGAACTTCCTCGACAGCTCGGTCGAAGGCCAGTTGATGGACTCGATCCGCGAGATCGACGACACCCTGTCCGGCCAGATCGAAGACCTGATGTTCGTGTTCAACAACCTGGCCGATGTCGACGACCGTGGCATCCAGGCGCTGCTGCGCGAAGTTTCCTCGGACGTGCTGGTGCTGGCGCTCAAGGGCTCGGACGAAAACGTCAAAGAAAAGATCTTCAAGAACATGTCCAAGCGCGCCTCGGAGCTGTTGCGCGACGACCTGGAAGCCAAGGGCCCGGTGCGCGTCAGCGACGTGGAAACCGCCCAGAAGGAAATCCTCACCATTGCCCGCCGTATGGCCGAAGCCGGAGAAATCGTTCTCGGCGGGAAGGGCGGCGAAGAAATGATCTAAGGCGCCTTGCATGTCGAATAAAGATGAGGCGCCCAGCGATCTGATTCGCGCGCGGGATGTCGGTGGTTTCGACATCTGGTCGCTGCCCAGTTTCGACCCCCATGTGCCGGAGCCCGAGCCTGAACCGGTTGAAGAACCTCCGGCAGAGATGGAAGAAGTGCCACTGGATGAAGTCCAGCCACTGACCCTCGAAGAGCTGGAAACCATTCGTCAGGAGGCCTACAACGAAGGCTTCGCGGCGGGGGAAAAAGACGGTTTTCGCAGCACCACCCTCAAGGTTCGCCAGGAGGCCGAAGCGGCGCTGGCCACCAAGTTGGGTAGCCTGGAACGCCTGATGGGCAACCTGTTCGACCCTATCGCCGAACAGGACTCGCAGCTGGAAAAATCCATGGTTGGCCTGGTGCAGCACATCGCGCGCCAGGTGATCCAGCGCGAACTGGTGCTCGATTCCAGCCAGATCGAAGGCGTGATGCGCGAAGCCCTCAAGCTGCTGCCCCTGGGCGTCGGCAATGTGCGGCTGTACATCAACCCCCAGGATTTCGAACAGGTCAAAGCCCTGCGCGAGCGCCATGAAGAAACCTGGCGCATCGTCGAAGACGCTTCGTTGCAGCCCGGTGGTTGCCGTGTCGAAACCGAGCACAGCCGCATCGATGCAACGGTGGAAACCCGCATCAGCCAGATCATGGCCAAGTTGTTCGATCAACTGCATGAACAAGCCCTGCACCCCGCCGAGCCGGACCTGAGCGTTGACCTGGACGCCACCGATGCGCCTTGATCGCACCAGCTTCGCCAAGCGCCTGGGCAGCTACGCCGAGGCCACCGAGTTGCCCGGCCAGCCGATCCTCGAAGGGCGCCTGTTGCGCATGGTCGGCCTGACCCTCGAAGCCGAGGGCCTGCGCGCCGCCATGGGCAGCCGCTGCCTGGTGATCAACGACGACAGCTACCACCCGGTGCAGGTCGAAGCCGAGGTGATGGGCTTTTCGGGCAGCAAGATTTTTCTGATGCCGGTCGGCAGCCTCGCCGGCATTGCCCCCGGCGCCCGCGTGGTGCCGCTGGCCGACACTGGCCGCCTGCCCATGGGCATGAGCATGCTGGGCCGCGTACTCGACGGGGCCGGCCGTGCGCTGGACGGCAAGGGCGGCATGAAGGCCGAAGACTGGGTGCCGATGGACGGCCCCACCATCAATCCGCTCAAGCGCAACCCCATCAGCGTGCCACTGGACGTGGGTATTCGCAGCATCAACGGTTTATTGACGGTCGGTCGCGGCCAGCGCCTGGGCCTGTTCGCCGGTACTGGCGTGGGTAAGTCGGTGTTGCTGGGCATGATGACGCGCTTTACCGAGGCCGACATCATCGTGGTGGGGCTGATCGGCGAGCGGGGCCGCGAAGTGAAGGAGTTCATCGAGCACAGCCTCGGTGAAGAAGGGCTCAAGCGTTCCGTTGTCGTCGCTTCTCCGGCAGACGATGCACCGCTGATGCGCCTGCGTGCGGCGATGTACTGCACGCGCATCGCCGAATATTTTCGCGACAAGGGCAAGAACGTCCTGTTGCTGATGGACTCGCTCACGCGTTTCGCCCAGGCCCAGCGCGAAATCGCCCTGGCCATCGGTGAACCGCCCGCGACCAAGGGTTACCCGCCATCGGTGTTCGCCAAGCTGCCCAAGCTGGTGGAGCGTGCCGGTAATGCCGAAGCCGGCGGTGGCTCGATCACCGCGTTCTACACCGTGTTGTCCGAAGGCGACGACCAACAGGACCCGATTGCCGACTCGGCGCGAGGTGTGCTCGACGGCCACATCGTGCTGTCGCGCCGCCTGGCCGAAGAAGGGCACTATCCGGCCATCGACATCGAAGCGTCCATCAGCCGGGTGATGCCGGCGGTGGTCACGCCGGAGCATATGGCCCGTGCCCAGCAGTTCAAACAGTTGTGGTCGCGTTACCAGCAAAGTCGCGACCTGATCAGCGTCGGCGCCTATGTGGCCGGTGGTGACCGCGACACCGACCTGGCCATCGCCTTGCAGCCGCAACTGGTGACCTACCTGCGCCAGGGTCTCAACGACAAGATCACCATGGGCGAGAGCCAGTCGCACTTGCAGTCCATCTTCGCCCCGGCGCCGGGCGGCTAAGCCATGGCCAACAGCCGCGCCGCCCGCCTGGCTCCGGTGGTGGACATGGCCGAAAAGGCCGAGAAAGCCGCCGTGCAGCGCCTGGGCTACTTCCAGGGCCAGGTGCGCCTGGCCCAAAGCAAGCTCGGCGACCTGGAGCGCTTTCGGGGCGAGTACCAGCAACAGTGGATCGAGCGCGGTAGCCAGGGTGTATCCGGCCAGTGGCTGATGGGGTACCAGGGCTTTCTCAATCAGCTTGAAACCGCCGTTGGTCAGCAACGCCAGAGCCTGGCCTGGCACGAGGCCAACCTCGACAAAGCGCGCGAGGCCTGGCAACAGGCGTTTGCCCGGGTCGAGGGGCTGCGCAAACTGGTGCAGCGCTACATCGACGAAGCGCGAGCCATCGAAGACAAGCGCGAGCAAAAGCTGCTCGATGAATTGTCCCAACGCCTTCCCCGCCCAGAACAGTTCTAACCGGCACCACAAATCCAGTGTGGGAGCTGGCTTGCCTGCGAACGCGGTGGTTCAGTTAAAGATTCAGTGGCTGACACGCCGCCATCGCAGGCAAGCCAGCTCCCACAGTTGATTCACTGTGTTGCTCAGATGCGGTTCAGCTGCTACACCTTGTGTCTAGTGCAACGACAAGGAAGCAGTCACATGACAGTCGAGTCAGAAGTATCCCTGGACGGGAAGAAGTTGACGATCGCAATCAAGGGTCGGTTCGATTTCGGCAGCCACCAGGCGTTTCGGGAAGCCTACGAGCGTTTCTACAAGGTGCCCGAGACCTATATCGTCGACCTCAAGGATGCCACCTACATGGACAGTTCAGCCCTTGGCATGCTGCTGTTGCTACGGGATCATGCTGGAGGTGATGACGCCGAAGTTCGCGTGACGAACAGCAACTCCGACGTGCGCAAGATCCTCGCCATCTCCAACTTCGACAAACTGTTCGATATCAATTGAGCACCCTGGCCCCTGTCCTGGAGGCGCTGACCATCCTGATCGCCGAAGACAGCGCCGCCGACCGCCTGTTGCTGGCGAGCATCATCCGCCGTCAAGGCCACCAGGTGCTGACTGTCAGCAACGGCGCCGAAGCGATTGAGGTGTTTGCCCGTGAGCGCCCGCAACTGGTGTTGATGGACGCGCTGATGCCGGTGATGGACGGCTTCGAAGCCGCACGGCAGATCAAGCAACTGGCGGGGGAGGCGCTGGTGCCGATCATCTTCCTCACGTCGCTGCGCGAAAGCGAAGCTCTGGCCCAGTGCCTGGACGCGGGCGGCGATGACTTTCTGCCCAAGCCTTATAACCCCTTGATCCTGGCAGCGAAGATCAACGCCATGGACCGCCTGCGCCGCCTGCAGGCCACGGTTTTGCAACAGCGTGACCTGATCGCCAGGCACCACGAACACCTGATGCATGAGCAGCGGGCGGCCAAGGCGGTGTTCGACAAGGTCGCCCATTCCGGTTGCATCAACGCCGCGCCGAATATCCGCTATCTGCAATCGCCTTATGCGTTGTTCAATGGCGACTTGTTGCTGGCGGCTTACACGCCATCGGGTGACATGCATGTGTTGCTGGGTGATTTCACCGGCCATGGCTTGCCGGCCGCCATCGGCGCCATGCCCCTGGCCGAAGTGTTCTACGGCATGACCGCCAAGGGCTACGGCCTCACGCAGACCCTGCGGGAAATGAACGCCAAGCTCAAGCGCATCCTGCCGGTGGACATGTTCTGCTGCGCCACCTTGCTGTGCCTGAGCGCCCAGCGGCGGGCGGTGGAGGTGTGGAACGGCGGCATGCCCGAAGGCTATGTGCATGAAGTCGCCACGGGCAGGCGCACGCCATTGATGTCGCGGCACCTGCCCCTGGGGGTGTTGTCGGCAGAGGCGTTCGATGACAGCACCGAGGTCTGGCCCATGGCGTTGGGCGACCGGGTGTTTTTGCTTTCCGACGGCGTGCTCGACACCGCTGACGCCAACGATCAACTGTTCGGCGCCGAGCGCTTGCAGCAGGTGTTCGCCGCCAACCGCGAGCCCGACCGCCTGTTCGAGGACATCGAGCAGGCCCTGGCGGCCTTTCGTGGCCAGGCGCGCGATGACGTCAGCATGGTCGAGATCACGTTGCAGGCGGGCCAACCCTTGCGAGCGGCCGAACCGATGTATGCCGACAGCGGCCGGTCGTGCCCGCTGGATTGGTCGGTGAGTTTCGAATTCCGCGCCCAGACGCTCAGGACCTACAACCCGTTGCCGTACCTGCTGCAACTGCTGTTGGAGATCCATGGCCTGCGTGCGCAGAGCGGGGCGCTTTACAGTGTGATGGCCGAGTTGTATTCCAACGCGCTGGAGCATGGCGTGCTGGGCCTGGACTCACGGCTCAAGCGCGATGCCCAGGGGTTTGCGCAGTATTATCGCCAGCGCCATGAGCGCCTGGCGCAGTTGGACAGCGGTTACGTGCGCGTGCATGTGCAGGTGGTACCCACCGACAAGGGCGGCAAACTGACCTTACGCCTCGAAGACAGCGGGCAGGGTTTTGATGTGGAGCAAGAGCTGGCGCGCCCCGTGGACATCGACCGTCTGTCTGGTCGGGGCCTGAGCCTGGTGCGTCAACTGAGCAGCGCTGTAGGCTGGTCCGATGGCGGGCGCACTGTCTGCGTGGAGTTTTGTTGGGCGGCTCTGGCATAATCCGCCGATTCTTGATCAAGGAGCGAGCAAGTGGCTGAGATTCATATGGACCCCGAGGTGTTGTCGGGTTTGCAGGAAGTCATGGAAAGCGAATACCCCACGCTGCTGGACACCTTTCTGCATGACTCTGAAGAGCGCGTGCAAGCGCTGCGCAAGGCGCGGGACGACGCCAAGACGTTGGGGCGCATCGCACACAGCTTCAAGGGCAGCAGTGGCAACTTGGGGGCGCTGCGCTTGGCAACGTTGTGTGAGCGGTTGGAGACCGAGTCTTTCAAGTCTGCTTCCGACTTGGGGGCGTTGGTGGATCAGATTGATCGTGAGTTTGCGCTGGTTCGGCCGCTTTATGAGCATGAGCGGGAGCGGTTTTCTGGGGTTTGATATTTTATCGGCCTGACTTGGCCCGACTCTTGCTCTACCTCCATAGACTGCATCCCCGACCCCATGCAGTGGAGACCCTAACTTATGCCAGTCGTCCCCAATTCGCTTCTTCAGGCTGCCACTGCGGCCAAGCCTCAAGCGCCGGCCGCCACGCCTGCGGTAGCGCCTGCGGCCCCGCGGGACAAGGGCGCTGGCTTCGCTCAAGTGTTTGCCAAGCAAGCTGCCAAGCCGCAGGCCAAGAGCGACGACGCGCCAGCCAAACCCGTGCGCGACAAGGCTTCTGATCCCAGCGCCAAACCGGCCGCCGGCGACGATAAACCTGCCGCCAGCGCGCCAGCGGTTGCCGATAGCGGCAATCCCTTGCCTGCCAAGCCGGCCAAGAGCGACGACCACGCTGACAGTGAAGGCGAGCCACCTGCCGACCCGTCCCTGGCGCAGCAACCGGTGGCCGACCCGGCGCTGGTCGCCGCCGTGACGCCCGTGGCGGCCCCTGTGTCCGTACAAGCGCCTGCCGTTACGGCCGAAGATGACCAGGCCCAGCCGCTCATTGCCGTGACCGAGGAGCCCAAGCAGCCGGCCTTCGACCCTGAGGCCGACCCGCTGGATTCGATGCCGGCCGTGCGCCTGGCGATGGAGCAGGGCGGTCACGTCTCGGCCAGCAGCCAGGCGCCGCAGAAAGCCGCGCCCGCCCCCCAGGACCAGCCGACCGCCGCGCAGAGCTTTGCCGCCGGCCTGGCCAGCATGGTCGACCAGCAAGCCACCAAGGACAGCACCGACCAGGGGGGCGACAAGGCCTTCGGCGCGCTGATCGATGACGGCCTCAAGGACCTCAAGAACGCCAGCAGCGACACCCGCGTGGACGACTTCGCCAACCGCCTCGCCGCGCTGACCCAGGCCGCCACGCCCAAAACCGCCAACGCCTTGCCGCCGGTTGCCAACGCGCCGCTTGCCATGCATCAGAGCGGCTGGACCGAAGAGGTGGTCAACCGCGTGATGTACCTGTCCAGCGCCAACCTCAAGTCGGCCGAGATCCAGTTGCAGCCCGCTGAACTGGGGCGCCTGGATATCAAGGTCAATATGACGGCGGACCAGCAAGCCCAAGTCAACTTCATGAGCGGCCATGCGGTGGTGCGTGAAGCCCTGGAAAGCCAGTCCGGCCGTTTGCGCGAGATGTTTGCCCAGCAGGGCATGGGGCAGGTGGATGTGAACGTGTCCGACCAGTCGCGGGGCCAGGACCAGCAGCAACAGCAGAGCCAGGCGCGAGGCGTCAGTGGCAGCGGCAGGCGTGCTGACAGCGGCGACGCCGGTGGCCCTGTGGACGTGGCCGAAGTGGCAGCGCCCGTGAGCCAGAGCGTGATCGGCTCCAGCGCGGTCGACTACTACGCCTGACTTCCTGCTCAAACCCGGTCAGTGTGGGAGCTGGCTGATCGTTCCCACGCTCTGCGTGGGAATGCCACCCCGGACGCTCCGCGTCCCGAAGTCGGCGATGTTTTCGACCGTTGCGCACGATGACGCGTAGCGTCACAGGATGCATTCCCACGCAGAGCGTGGGAACGATCATCTTCCTGCGCCTGCCAGCCAACTCTGGCATAACACTTGCTCTTGCCTTGCCATAGATCTACGAATCCCCGAATAGTGACGGATTATTGGCATGGCGAAGAGCGACGACGCAGCAACTCCCCCCGCAGGCAAAGGCAAGCTCAAGCTGATCCTGTTGATTGTGCTGGGCCTGCTCCTGGCGATCGGTGCCTCGGTGGGCGGCACCTGGTACATCATGCACAGCAGTGCGAGTAAACCGGCGCCCACCGCCGAAACTGCCACGAACGTCAAGCAACCGGCAATCTTCGAGCAGATGCTTCCGGCCTTTGTCGCCAACTACAACCAGAATGGTCGTCAACGCTACCTGCAGGTGAGCATCACCTTGCTGGCGCGCAACCAGGCGGACCTGGATGCCCTCAAGGTGCATATGCCGGTGATCCGCAACAACCTGGTGATGCTGTTCTCCGGGCAGAGCTTCGACAGCCTTGCCACGCCAGTCGGCCAGGAAATGCTGCGCCAGAAGGTCACTGCCAGCGTGCAGGAAGTGGCCCAGAAAGAACTCGGCAAAGTTGTGGTCGAGCAGGCGCTCTTCACTAACTTCGTATTGCAGTAGGATCACGACATGGCCGTGCAAGACCTGCTGTCCCAGGATGAAATCGATGCGCTGTTGCATGGCGTGGACGATGGTCTGGTACAGACCGAAATGGCTGCCGAACCCGGCAGCGTCAAAAGTTATGACCTGACCAGCCAGGATCGCATCGTGCGGGGACGCATGCCGACCCTGGAGATGATCAACGAACGCTTTGCCCGCTACACCCGCATCAGCATGTTCAACATGCTGCGCCGCTCGGCGGACGTGGCCGTGGGCGGTGTGCAGGTGATGAAGTTCGGTGAATACGTACACTCGCTGTACGTGCCTACCAGCCTCAACCTGGTCAAGATCAAGCCGTTGCGCGGCACTGCGCTGTTCATCCTCGACGCCAAGCTGGTGTTCAAGCTGGTGGACAACTTCTTCGGCGGCGACGGCCGTCACGCCAAGATCGAAGGGCGTGAATTCACCCCCACCGAACTGCGCGTGGTACGCATGGTGCTGGAGCAGGCCTTCATCGACTTGAAGGAAGCCTGGCAGGCGATCATGGAAGTCAACTTCGAGTACATCAACTCGGAAGTGAACCCGGCCATGGCCAACATCGTCGGGCCGAGCGAGGCCATTGTGGTGTCGACCTTCCACATCGAACTCGATGGCGGTGGCGGCGACCTGCACGTGACCATGCCGTACTCGATGATCGAGCCGGTGCGCGAAATGCTCGACGCCGGCTTCCAGTCCGACCTCGACGACCAGGACGAACGCTGGGTCAAGGCCCTGCGCGAAGACCTGCTGGACGTCGACGTGCCGTTGAGCGCCACCGTGGCCCGCCGTCAGTTGCGCCTGCGCGATATTTTGCACATGGCGCCTGGGGACATCATCCCCGTCGACTTGCCGGAAGAGTTGATCATGCGCGCCAACGGCGTGCCGTCATTCAAGGTCAAGCTCGGTTCCCACAAGGGCAACCTGGCGCTGCAAGTGGTTGAGCCGATCAACCGCCGCTGATTCAACCCCAATTCATGATTGTTTGCTGCGCCGAGGACATGTAATGGCTACCGAACACGAAAACACTTCCGCCGAAGACCAGGCCCTGGCTGACGAGTGGGCTGCGGCCCTGGAAGAAACCGGCGATGTTGGCCAGGACGACATCGACGCGCTGCTGGCCGCCGACGCCGCTACCGCGCCGGCCGGCAACCGCCTGGCCATGGAAGAATTCGGCAGCGTGCCGAAGAACAACGACCCGGTGAGCCTCGACGGCCCGAACCTGGATGTGATCCTCGACATCCCGGTGTCGATTTCCATGGAAGTGGGCAGCACCGAAATCAACATCCGCAACCTGTTGCAGCTCAACCAGGGCTCGGTGATCGAGCTGGACCGCCTGGCCGGCGAGCCGTTGGACGTGCTGGTCAACGGCACCCTGATTGCCCATGGCGAGGTGGTGGTGGTCAACGAGAAGTTCGGCATCCGCCTGACCGACGTGATCAGCCCGAGCGAACGCATCAAGAAGTTGCGCTGAGATGAAGTACTCGATGGCGGGACTGTTGCTGGCGCTGCCATTGAGCGCCCTGGCGGCGGAGCCGGTGGCGCAGGTGGCTGCGACGCCAGCGGTCGGCAGTGTCAGTGGGCAGTTGACGCAACTGGTGCTGGGCCTGTTGCTGGTGATTGGCCTGATCTTCGTGCTGGCCTGGTTGATGCGCCGCGTGCAGCGCATCGGCCCGGGCAACGGCCAAGTGATCGAGCTGGTGGGCTCGCGCGCCCTCGGCCCGCGTGATCGGCTGGTGCTGGTGCAGGTGGGCGAGGAGCAGATCCTGCTCGGCATCACCCCCGGCCGCATCACCCCGCTGCATGTACTCAAGACCCCGGTGGACGCGGTCAAGACCGAAGCCGCCACGCCAGAATTCGCCCAGCGCCTGATGGAGTTGCTGGGCAAGGATCAGAAGGATAAGAAGTAATGCGCGTTTTGTTGACGCTCATGCTGTTGCTGGCCGCACCGATGGCCCTGGGCGCCGACCCGTTGTCGATCCCGGCGATCACCCTGGGCACCAACGCGGCGGGCGCGCAGGAATATTCGGTCAGCCTGCAGATCCTGCTGATCATGACGGCGCTGAGTTTTATCCCGGCGTTCGTCATGCTGATGACCAGCTTTACGCGGATCATCATCGTCTTCTCGATCCTGCGCCAGGCCCTGGGCCTGCAGCAGACGCCATCGAACCAGATCCTCACCGGCATGGCGCTGTTTTTGACGCTGTTCATCATGGCGCCGGTGTTCGACAAGGTGAACCAGCAAGCCCTGCAACCTTATCTGGCGGAAAAGCTCACAGCCCAGGATGCCATCGACAAGGCTCAGGGCCCGATCAAGGACTTCATGCTGTCGCAAACCCGCTCCAGCGACCTTGAGCTGTTCATGCGTCTGTCCAAGCGCACCGACATCGCTACCCCGGACCAGGCGCCGCTGACTATTCTGGTGCCGGCGTTCGTCACCTCCGAACTGAAGACCGCGTTCCAGATTGGCTTCATGATCTTCATCCCGTTCCTGATCATCGACCTGGTGGTGGCGAGCGTGTTGATGGCCATGGGTATGATGATGCTGTCACCGTTGATCATCTCGCTGCCGTTCAAGATCATGCTGTTTGTGCTGGTGGACGGCTGGGCGCTGATTATCGGCACCCTGGCCGGCAGTTTCGGAGGGGTTTAGCGCTATGACGCCAGAAGTCGCCGTTGACCTGTTCCGTGAAGCGCTGTGGCTGACCACCCTGATGGTCGCCGTGCTGGTGGTGCCCAGTCTGTTGGTGGGCCTGCTGGTGGCGATGTTCCAGGCGGCCACCCAGATCAACGAACAAACCCTGAGCTTTCTGCCGCGCCTGCTGGTGATGCTGGTGACCCTGATCGTCGCCGGCCCGTGGCTGGTGCAAACCTTCATGGAATACATCCTGCAGTTGTACGGCAGTATTCCGCAGTTGATTGGCTGAGCCGATGCAATCCTTGCTGGCCTTGACCGACACCCAGATCAGTACCTGGGTGGCCTCGTTCATCCTGCCGCTGTTTCGCGTCACGGCGATGTTGATGGCCATGCCGGTGTTCGGCACCACGCTGGTACCGCGTCGTGTGCGCCTGTATTTCGCTGTGGCGATCACCGTGGTGATCGTGCCGGGCCTGCCGCCGATGCCGCCGGTGAACGCACTGGACCTTAGCGCCTTGTTGCTGATTGCCGAACAGATTCTGATCGGCGCCATGCTGGGGTTTTCCCTGACCCTGTTCTTCCAGGCTTTCGTGGTGGCCGGGCAAATCATCTCGATCCAGATGGGTATGGGCTTCGCTTCAATGGTGGACCCCACCAACGGCGTGTCGGCGGCGGTGATCGGGCAGTTTCTGACCATGCTGGTGACCTTGCTATTCCTGGCCATGAACGGTCACCTGGTGGCGTTCGAGGTGCTGACCGAGAGTTTCACCACCTTGCCGGTGGGCGCAGGCTTGGTGGTCAACCACTTCTGGGAACTGGTGGGGCGCCTCGGTTGGGTGCTGGGCGCGGCGCTGTTGCTGGTGTTGCCGGCGATCACGGCGCTGCTGGTGGTCAATATCGCGTTCGGCGTGATGACCCGCGCGGCGCCGCAACTGAACATCTTCTCGATTGGTTTCCCGCTGACCCTGGTGTTGGGCATGGGGATTTTCTGGGTCGGCCTGGCTGACATTCTCAATCAGTATCAACCGCTGGCCACCGACGCCTTGCAGTTCTTACGTGACCTGGCACGGGCGCGCTGAGCCATGGCCGAGAGCGAGAGTGGTCAGGACAAAACAGAAGACCCCACGGAGAAACGTAAAAAGGACTCCCGGGAAAAGGGCGAGATCGCGCGCTCCAAAGAGCTCAACACCTTCGCCACCATGATCGCCGGTGCAGGCGCCTTGCTGATCTACGGCGGTGGCCTGGCGCTGGACCTGCTGGAGATGATGAAGCACAACTTCAGCTTGCCCCGCGAAGTGCTGCTCAACCCCGACGCCATGGCCCAGTACCTGCTGCACTCAGGCAAAATCGCCCTGTTGGCGGTGCAGCCGATCTTGATCACTTTGCTGCTGGCCGCGCTGATCGGCCCGGTGGCCCTCGGCGGCTGGTTGTTTGCCGCGGGCAGCATGGCGCCCAAGTTCAGCCGCATGAACCCGGGGGCGGGGCTCAAGCGCATGTTCTCTGCCAAGGCCCTGATTGAATTGCTCAAGGCCCTGGCCAAGTTTTTCCTGATTCTGTTCGTGGCGTTGGCGGTGTTGTCATCCGACATCGACGACTTGCTGCGCATTGCCCATGAACCGCTGGAATCGGCGATCATCCACAGCGTGCAGGTGGTGGGCTGGAGCGCACTGTGGATGGCCCTCGGGCTGATCCTGATCGCCGCCGTGGATGCGCCGATCCAACTGTGGGAAAGCCACAAGAAACTGCTGATGACCAAGCAGGAAGTGCGCGACGAGCACAAGGACCAGGAAGGCCGCCCCGAGGTCAAGCAACGCATCCGCCAACTGCAGCGGGAAATGTCCCAGCGCAAGATGATGGCCTCGGTGCCCGACGCCGATGTGATCATCACCAACCCGACCCACTACGCCGTGGCGCTCAAATACGACCCGGAGAAGGGTGGCGCACCGATGCTGCTGGCCAAGGGCAGCGACTTCACCGCGTTGAAAATCCGCGAAATCGCCGTGGCCAACGACATTCTGTTGCTGGAATCGCCGGCGTTGGCGCGCTCGATTTTCTATTCCACCGACCTCGACCAGGAAATCCCGGCCGGCTTGTACCTGGCCGTTGCACAGGTACTGGCCTACGTTTACCAAATCCGCCAATACCGCGCCGGCAAGGGCAAGCGGCCTGATCCGCTCAAGGATTTGCCGATTCCGCCGGATTTGCGTCGGGATTCCTGAGGCTCAATGCGCCGCGGCTGTGGTAAACCGTAGTTATTTAAGTCGCTCGGGAGTATCGCTTTGGGGTGCTTCGACTTTCGATAATTGCAGCACGTACACCTGCTCTACAAGTGTAGGGTCTGGTTTACCGCCACGGGTTCCAAAGAGCTCTTGCCGGCCATCCACTACCAAAAAATTGTGGCCTGGAGCGCTGGCAACCCCGATTTCACCCGGAGTTTCCAGCTCCTTCAACTTCGCGTTACTATCGCGGCCGGGTTTAATGTGATCCTTTAACCCAAGGAGTTCATACCCTTCCCAGGGAGAAGCTCCATCGTTAAGGCTTTTCACGCCATTAGCGTAGCTCTGTCCAACACGATCATAGCTATTTACCAGTTGTGCTCGCTTGGCAGCCACTGCGAACATAAAGTTAGCGTCGGTGAGCATCACCGGATCATCGCCTTTATACCCTGAATTGCGGGCTGCCAACTGTAACTCGCCTTTTGACAGGTACAGTTTGAAACCGTCGCGCATGGTCACGAAATAACCCTGAGCGACTTCCTTTACCGCTTCAAAGACATCCTTTTGACCAAACAGCGCCATCCCTGCCTTGATCCAGGAAGTAATTACACAGTTATCTTCATAACCTTGGCTGAAACCACTATAGATATTTTCTGGCTTTTTTCCGGGTTCAGACCCACCAGGATGATAGTGATAGAAGCTGTCCGCCTTCATCAGGGGCTTGTCACTGATGACCTCGCCCGCGGGGTAAAGGCTCATGTCGACGTTTTGGGAATTGCTGCCACCATCACCTGGAATCCCGCGCGGGTCAGATGTCCAGCCTCCTCTTACCAAATTAAGATCGTCCTGCAGGCGTTTGAATCGTTCAGGTGACAGGGCTGATTCAAAACGCTGTAGATAGGCTTTCAGATCTTTTTGCGGCATCACCTTGAGTTTTTCGATCAACTTATCGAACGCTGCGGGTGAATCCACTTCATTGCCTAAAATCTCGAATAGCGTTTTTTTCAGATCTGGTACCAGTTTAGTTTCGCCCGTCGACGGGGCTGGCGCCCAAACGTACTCAGCTTTAGGGGGCCCTGATTCAACCGTTTCAGCCTCTGAGGAGGCAAAGCGAAAAAAGGTGTTTAATGCGTTTAAATTTAAGTCCATGGTTTCGCCGCTATTTTTAATCGCTTATCCACCCTAGGGAAGGGTGATTTTAAAGAGCTGATCGCTCAGCGAGTTGAGTGACAAAAAATGTCGTACCGGTTCCACAAAATCTTTATCCCTAGGCCCGATAGCGTTTTCGCAGGCGTCGAAGTACCTATCATGATGACTTCATCAGGATTCAAACCCGGTCTTACCTGTCAACTTTGACAGTAGCCATTACGCCGCCTTCACTGTTTGATACAGCGATGAGGCGCGCAGCCATGCGCGGCTCGGGAGGCGGTGATGGATAGGGGTACGGTCAGGTGGTTCGATGCGGTCAAAGGCATCGGCTTTATTGTGCGGGATCGCGATGGCAACGAGGTTGCCGTCCAATCGACGAATGTCACATGTGCTGAAATCCCGCAAGCGCCTGCCAAGCAGCGCAAACCGCGCAAACGCAAAAAATCAGCGGATGCATGACCCGCAACGTTGCCATGCCTATCACCCATTGAAAGCCCGCGTCTACCTGTCAACTCTGACAGTAGCCAACGGGCGCTGCCCGCTGTTTTATTACCCACCATGCACTGCGCGTATGTAGTAACGAGATGCAGGGAGAGCGGTTGTGAAGGTGGCTACGGGTACGGTCAGGTACTACGTCTGGCTCAGGGGCGATTGGTTGATCAAGCCCGATGGCGGGGGCGAGGATGTGTTTATCAATGGCAGAGACTGGCGTTGCACCGCGTTGTGGTTTGGCAAGCGCATGGAGTTCCAAATGGTCCATCGACCCGAGGGTGTTTATGCGTTGCCTATCAAACGGTGCAACCCAGGTGAACCGGGTCTCAAGTGAAGTGTAGGGAGAATGGCAATGGCAACTGGCACGGTGAAGTGGTTTAACGCGGAGAAGGGGTTTGGTTTTATTACCCAAAATGATGAAGGGCCCGATGTGTTTGCCCATTACTCGGCAATTGCGACGGCTGGGTACAAAAGCCTGGAGGAGAATCAAAAAGTAGAGTTTGACATCACACAAGGTCCGAAAGGCCCGCAGGATGACAATATACGGCCAGTTTAAAAACTGAATCACAGGTGGGAGCTGGCTTGCCTGCGATGGCTGACTCACAGCCAATATCCCAGTGGCTGACACACCGCAATCGCAGGCAAGCCAGCTCCCACCCTTGCCCGTATTATCCGCTGCTTGCTTTGCCCGCCATTGTGGCGCCAAGGTGCAGGCGATCAGCCAGTAACTGCCCCAGTTCGATCAACTGCGCAACGCCGAGCAATTCCTCTCGTTTCGAACCTTCCAGGTCAAAGGCCAAGTCGCAGCTCAGCGCATTGGCCGAAGCAAGTGTTTCACTGAGGTTGACCAGCAGGTCTTCGCTGCTGATGCCGTCGGCTACGGTAAACAGCCGGGTGGGGGAATTTGAGGCGTGTTTGATCACTGTGAAGCTCCTTTTAGAAAGGGAGAGGGTGCTTTTGCTCCTAGGTAATCCGGGCCGCGACGCCCGTCCGCTGCGTTTGCAGCGGTGTACGGAGACTAGAGAGCGAGTTTCCTAGGGGCAACCCCAAATCCTTATCGGAAATTTCCTCGATATCCAAGGTGCACACAAATCCAAATGTGGGAGCTGGCTTGCCTGCGATAGCTGACTCACAGCCAATATCTCAGTGGCTGACACACCGCAATCGCAGGCAAGCCAGCTCCCACACTTGAATCGGCTACCACTCGAGAATCATCCCAAAACCAAAGTTGGAAGGCTTCTTGCAACCCCGCCTCCAAGTCGCCCTCCAGCGTCAAAACTTTGCTTCAAGGACCCGAGGAATACCGGTGGTAGATCGCTCTCAAATGCTCAACACGGCCCGTGGCACCCTGACTGACCTGTCGCGGGGCAATCTGGGTGTGCCGTTGTTGTTGCTGGTGATGCTGGCAATGATGATGTTGCCGATGCCGCCGTTCCTGCTCGACGTGTTCTTTACCTTCAACATTGCCCTGTCTGTCGTGGTCTTGCTGGTGTGCGTGTACGCCTTGCGGCCGCTGGATTTCGCGGTGTTCCCGACGATTCTGCTGGTGGCGACCCTGCTACGTCTGGCATTGAACGTCGCCTCCACGCGGGTGGTGATGCTCCACGGCCAGGACGGCCATGCCGCTGCCGGTAAGGTGATCCAGGCCTTCGGTGAGGTGGTGATCGGCGGTAACTACGTGGTCGGTATCGTGGTGTTCGCGATCCTGATGATCATCAACTTTGTGGTGGTGACCAAGGGCGCCGGGCGGATTTCCGAGGTGAGCGCGCGGTTTACCCTCGACGCCATGCCCGGCAAGCAGATGGCCATCGACGCCGACCTCAACGCCGGCTTGATCGACCAGAACCAAGCCAAGTCGCGCCGGGCCGAAGTTGCTCAGGAAGCCGAGTTCTACGGCTCCATGGACGGCGCCAGCAAATTTGTGCGCGGTGACGCCATCGCTGGCCTGTTGATTCTGTTTATCAACCTGATCGGCGGCATGGCGGTCGGTATCTTCCAGCACGGCATGACCTTCGGCGATGCCGGCAAGGTGTACGCCTTGCTGACCATTGGTGACGGTTTAGTGGCGCAATTGCCATCACTGTTGTTATCCACAGCGGCGGCCATCATGGTTACCCGTGCTTCGGGCTCCGAAGACATGGGCAAGCAGATCAGCCGGCAGATGTTCGCTTCGCCCAAGGCCCTGGCCGTGGCGGCGGGCATTATGGCGATCATGGGTATCGTGCCGGGCATGCCGCACTTCTCGTTCCTGAGCATGGCGGCCCTGGCGGGTGGCGCGGCGTACCTGTTCTGGAAGAAGCAGAACCAGGTCAAGGTCCAGGCCGAGCAGGAGATTGCCCGTCAACAGGATCTGCTGCCATCCCCGGCCCGTGCCCAGGAAACCAAGGAACTGGGCTGGGACGACGTCACGCCCATCGACATGATCGGCCTGGAAGTCGGCTACCGCCTGATCCCGCTGGTCGACCGCAACCAGGGTGGGCAACTGCTGGCGCGAATCAAGGGCGTGCGCAAGAAGCTGTCGCAGGACTTGGGCTTCCTGATGCCCACTGTGCATATCCGTGACAACCTCGACCTGGCCCCCAGCGCCTATCGCCTGACCCTGATGGGGGTGATCCTGGCCGAAGCCGAGATCTACCCGGACCGCGAACTGGCGATCAACCCAGGCCAAGTGTTCGGTACGCTCAACGGCATCACCGCCAAAGATCCGGCTTTCGGCCTGGAAGCGGTGTGGATCGAAGTCAGCCAGCGCAGCCAGGCGCAGTCCCTCGGTTACACCGTGGTGGATGCCAGCACCGTGGTCGCCACGCACCTCAACCAGATTCTCTACAAGCACTCCCACGAGCTGATCGGCCACGAGGAAGTCCAGCAATTGATGGGCTTGCTGGCCAAATCGTCGCCAAAACTGGCCGAAGAGCTGGTGCCTGGCGTGCTGTCGTTGTCGCAGTTGCTCAAGGTGTTGCAAGCGCTGTTGGCCGAACAGGTGCCTGTGCGCGACATTCGCAGCATTGCCGAGGCCATCGCCAACAATGCCGCCAAGAGTCAAGATACTGCCGCTCTGGTGGCGGCGGTGCGTGTCGGCGTGTCCCGCGCAATCGTGCAAAGCATTGTAGGGACTGAGTCCGAGCTGCCTGTGATCACCTTGGAACCCAGGTTGGAACAAATATTGCTCAATAGTATTCAGAAGGCAGGGCAAGGCCAGGAAGAGGGCGTTTTACTGGAGCCAAGCATGGCTGAAAAGCTGCAGCGTTCGTTGATCGACGCCGCACAGCGCCAGGAAATGCAGGGCAACCCGGTGATCCTGCTGGTGGCCGGCCCGGTTCGCGCGATGTTGTCGCGGTTTGGACGCCTGGCTGTACCGAATTTGCACGTGTTGGCTTACCAGGAAATTCCTGACAATAAGCAAGTGACTATCGTCGCGACAGTTGGGCCCAATGGCTGAGGTAGTGGGTTATGCAAGTTAAGCGTTTTTTCGCCGCCGATATGCGTCAGGCCATGAAGTTGGTCCGCGATGAGCTGGGCGCCGATGCCGCGATTATCGGTAACCGTCGGATTGCCGGCGGTGTCGAGCTGACGGCTGCCCTGGATTACACGCCCCAGGCGCTGGCCCCGCGCGTGCCGAACATGGAACTCGAAGACGAGCTGCGCAAGACCGCCTCGCGCATTGTGTCGGCCCAGGCGGAACTGAGCATGCGCGGTGACAGCGATGCCAGCACCAATCGCCAATTATTCGCCGGCCTGCCGCTGACCGCCGCCGAGCCGCTGGTTGAGCCCACCTTTGTCGAACCGCCGCGTCCTGCAGCGCCTGCCCCGGCCGCCGCAGTTGACCAGCGTGTGATCGACTCGATGCGCTTTGAACTCAATGGCCTGCGTGAATTGCTCGAAGTGCAGCTGGGCTCGTTGGCCTGGACTCAGTTGCAAGGCAGCAAGCCCCAGCAAGCCAACCTGTGGCGCCGCTTGCAACGCATCGGCTTGTCCGGCCCGTTGTCCCGCGACCTGCTGGCCTTGACCGCCGAAGTCGAAGAACCTCGTCAGGCCTGGCGCATGTTGCTGGCGCATCTGGCGCGCATGATCGCCACGCCGGAAATCGAACCCCTGGAAGAGGGCGGTGTGATCGCCATGGTCGGCCCCGCCGGCATGGGCAAGACCACCACCCTGGCCAAGCTGGCCGCCCGTTATGTGCTTAAGTACGGCGTACAGAATATCGCGTTGGTGAGCATGGACAGCTACCGCATCGGCGCCCAGGAGCAGCTCAAGACCCTGGGCCGCATTCTCAACGTGCCGGTGACCCATGTCGACCCGGGCCAGTCCCTGGCCAATGCCCTCGAGCCGTTGCTGCGCAAGCGCGTGGTGCTGATCGATACCGCCGGCCTGCAAGCCAGTGATCCAGCGCTGCGCATGCAGCTCGAAAGCCTGGCCGGGCGTGGCATCAAGTCGAAAAATTACCTGGTGCTTGCAACCACCAGCCAGAAACAGGTTCTTACCGCTGCCTATCACAGCTACAAGCGTTGCGGCCTGGCCGGCTGCATCCTCACCAAACTCGACGAAACCGCGAGCCTGGGCGAGGTATTGAGCCTGGCCATCAGCCATGAATTACCGGTTGCCTACCTCACCGACGGGCCGCGGATCCCGGATGATCTGCATCTGCCGCGCCGTCATCAGTTGGTCAGCCGTGCCGTGAGTGTGCAAATGCAAGACGAGCCTAGCGAGGAAGCGATGGCCGATATGTTCGCCGACCTTTACCACCACCCGGCTAAACGGGTGGGTTGAGGCAGGATGAACACCGTGAAATGTACCTACATCGATGGTCTGCAAGCGATTCACGCGGCCAAGCCATGTAGCCTGCGTCTAAGCAAGACAAGGTAAAGAAATAAAATGGGCAGCATGCATCCCGTACAGGTGATCGCGGTGACCGGCGGCAAAGGTGGCGTCGGGAAAACTAACGTGTCAGTGAATTTGTCCCTGGCCCTGGCAGAGCTTGGCCGTCGCGTCATGCTGCTGGATGCTGACCTGGGCTTGGCGAACGTGGACGTTCTCCTGGGGCTGACACCCAAACATACCCTGGCCGATGTGATCGAGGGCCGCTGCGAGCTGCGCGATGTGCTGCTCCAGGGCCCTGGTGGCATTCGCATCGTGCCGGCGGCCTCGGGCACCCAGAGCATGGTGCACCTGAGCCCCGCGCAGCATGCCGGGCTGATCCAGGCGTTCAGCGACATCGGCGACAACCTCGACGTGCTGGTGATCGACACCGCCGCCGGGATCGGCGAGTCGGTGGTCAGCTTTGTGCGCGCAGCGCAGGAAGTGCTGTTGGTGGTGTGCGACGAGCCCACCTCGATCACCGATGCCTACGCGCTGATCAAACTGCTTAACCGTGACTACGGCATGAATCGCTTCCGCGTGCTGGCCAACATGGCCCAGAGCCCGCAGGAAGGGCGCAACCTGTTCGCCAAGTTGACCAAGGTCACGGACCGCTTCCTCGATGTGGCTTTACAATACGTCGGCGCAGTTCCCTATGACGAGTGTGTGCGCAAGGCCGTGCAAAAGCAGCGTGCGGTCTACGAAGCGTTCCCTCGTTCGAAATGCGCACTGGCGTTCAAGGCCATTGCCCAGAAGGTCGATACCTGGCCGTTGCCCGCCAACCCGCGGGGGCATCTGGAGTTTTTCGTCGAGCGTTTGGTGCATCAGACGAGCGCAGGACCGGTGCTATGACATCCAGCGGCTACAACCTTTACAAAAAGTCGGCACGTGACAGCCAGGGCGAATTGATCGAGCGCTATGCGCCGTTGGTCAAGCGCATTGCCTATCACCTGTTGGCGCGCCTGCCCGCGAGTGTGCAGGTTGAAGACTTGATCCAGGCCGGCATGATCGGCCTGCTTGAAGTCTCGACCAAATACGACGCCAGCAAGGGTGCCAGTTTCGAAACGTATGCGGGTATCCGTATCCGTGGCGCGATGCTCGACGAGGTGCGTAAAGGCGATTGGGCGCCGCGTTCGGTACACCGCAATACGCGCATGGTCAGTGATGCAATTCGAGCAATTGAAGCAAAAACCGGTCGTGACGCTAAAGATCATGAAGTTGCGGCCGAACTCCAATTGAGTCTCGACGATTATTACGGGATTTTGAACGATACCTTGGGCAGCCGCCTGTTCAGTTTTGACGACCTTTTACAGGACGGCGAACACGAAGGGCTGCACGAGGACGGCGCGAGCGCGCATACGGAGCCGTCACGCGACCTGGAAGATGAACGTTTCCAGGGCGCGTTGGCCGATGCAATCGCCAACTTGCCGGAGCGTGAGCGGCTGGTGCTGGCGCTGTACTACGACGAAGAGCTGAACCTCAAGGAAATCGGTGAGGTCCTGGGGGTCAGCGAATCGCGTGTCAGCCAGTTGCATAGCCAGTGCGCAGCCCGCTTGCGGGGGCGATTGGCCGAGTGGCGCGCGCGCTGACAGGCAGTGTGGGGGCACTGCAGACGCTGCCGTGAGATCGCAAGGTTTCGCGGCTACGTGCCGTGGTGCCCTGGGCAGTCCTTTTTGTGTAACGCCTGTTGATTGAAATGGCGCGTCCAGGTGCTGGGCGCGTTTAAGACTGCTTGGAGGTCGAATTGGACAAGAACATGAAAATCCTCATCGTTGATGACTTCTCAACGATGCGGCGGATCATTAAAAACCTGTTGCGTGACCTTGGGTTCACCAACACGGTCGAGGCGGATGATGGCCTGACGGCCATTCCGATCCTCAACAGCGGGAGCATCGACTTTCTGGTAACCGACTGGAACATGCCGGGCATGACCGGTATCGACCTGCTGCGCCATGTGCGCGCCGATGAAAAACTGCGCAGCTTGCCTGTGCTGATGGTGACCGCCGAAGCCAAGCGCGAACAGATCATCGAAGCCGCCCAAGCCGGGGTCAACGGTTATGTGGTCAAACCATTCACGGCACTGGCCTTGAAAGAGAAGATCGAGAAAATCTTCGAACGCATCCACGGCTAATGCCATCGCGGGGGAGCTATGGAGCATAACGAAACGTCACAGGGCGACTTTGAGTCGACCCTGAAAAAACATGCTCACCAGTTGGTCGACAGCCTGGAAAAAGGCCAGTTCGCCGATGCGGTGCAGTTGATCCATGAGCTTAACCAGACCCGTGACCGCGGCCTGTACCAGGAAGTGGGCAAGCTCACACGCGAGCTGCACAGCGCAATCGTCAATTTCCAGATTGACCCGCGCATGCCCCAGGCCGAAGAAATTTCTCAGATTACCGACGCCACCGAGCGCCTGTCCTATGTGGTCAGGCTGACTGAGGCGGCGGCCAACCGCACCATGGACCTGGTGGAAAACGCCACGCCCCTGGTCAACGGCATGGCCACCGAAGCCCAGGCCTTGAGCCAGGACTGGGGCCGCTTCATGCGCCGCGAAGTGGGCGCTGAAGAGTTTCGTGAACTGGCGCGTCGCGTCGACGGGTTCCTGTCGCGCAGCGAACAGGAAAACCGCACGGTGGCCAGCAACCTCAACGACATCCTGCTGGCCCAGGATTACCAGGACCTCACCGGCCAGGTAATCAAGCGCGTGACCCAGTTGGTTACCGAAGTGGAAAGCAACTTGCTCAAATTGGTGCTGATGGCCGGCCAGGTCGATCGTTTTGCCGGCATCGAACATGACCGTGAAGCGATCCTCTCGGAAAAAGATCCACAAAAACATCTCGCCAAGGGTGAAGGTCCGCAGATTCATGCCGATAAACGTGAAGACGTTGTGTCAGGTCAGGATGACGTAGATGACCTGTTATCCAGTTTAGGCTTCTAAGGAGCACCCACATGAGCTTCGGCGCCGATGAAGAAATCCTTCAGGATTTCCTTGTAGAGGCCGGCGAAATTCTAGAGCAACTGTCCGAACAACTGGTCGAGCTGGAAAGCCGACCGGATGATGCGAACCTGCTCAATGCAATTTTTCGCGGTTTTCACACTGTAAAAGGGGGCGCCGGCTTCCTCCAGCTCCATGAGCTGGTGGAGTGCTGTCACATCGCCGAGAACGTTTTCGACATCCTGCGCAAGGGTGAGCGTCACGTCGACTCGGAACTGATGGACGTGATTCTCGAAGCACTGGATGCGGTCAACGGCATGTTCAGCCAAGTGCGTGAACGTGCACCGATCACTGCCGCCACGCCGGAACTGCTGGCCGCCCTGGCGCGCCTGGCCGAACCTGCCGATACCGCGGCTGCGCCGGTGGTCGAGACCGCACCGGAGCCGGTGGCGCAAGCCGAGCCGGACGTGACCGACAGCGAGTTCGAACAACTGCTCAACTCCCTCAGCGCGGTCAAGGCCGAGGCTGAAGCGCCGGTGCAGCCTGCCGCGACGCCGAGCAGTGAAGACATTACCGACGCCGAATTCGAGTCGTTGCTCGACCAGTTGCACGGCAAAGGCCAGTTCGCAGCAGATGCCGTGGCCCCGCCTGCCGCTGCGCCAGAAGCACCCGCTGCCAACGCCAGCACCGACATCACCGACGACGAGTTCGAGGCACTGCTCGACCAACTGCATGGCAAAGGCACTTTTGTGGCCGAAGCCCTGCCCGAGGTTGCAGCGACTGCCGCCGCCGCTGCGCCAGCGGCCAGTACCGCACCGGCCGGTGACGGGTTGATCTCCGATCACGAATTCGAAGCCCTGCTCGACGAGCTGCACGGCAAAGGCAAGTTCAGCGAAGTGGCCCCGGCCGCGGCCGCGCAGGTTGCAGCACCAGCCACTGCGGCACCGGTTGCTGCCAAACCTGCGCCGGCAGCCAAGCCAGCACCTGCCGCCGCCCCGGCCCCTGCGCGTGCAGCGGCCCCAGCGGCAGCGGAAAAACCTGCCAGCGAAGCCGAAACCACCGTGCGTGTGGATACCGCGCGCTTGGACGACATCATGAACATGGTGGGCGAACTGGTGCTGGTGCGTAACCGCCTGGTGCGCCTGGGCCTGAACAGCGGCGACGAAGCCATGCAGAAGGCCGTGTCGAACCTCGACGTGGTCACCGCCGACCTGCAAACCGCGGTGATGAAAACGCGGATGCAGCCGATCAAGAAAGTCTTCGGCCGTTTCCCGCGCCTGGTTCGTGACCTGGCGCGCCAGCTCAAGAAAGAAATCAACCTGGAACTGGTGGGCGAAGAAACCGACCTCGACAAAAACCTCGTCGAGGCTCTGGCTGACCCGCTGGTCCACTTGGTGCGCAACGCGGTCGACCACGGCGTAGAAACTCCGGAAGAACGCGAAGCCGCGGGCAAGTCCCGCAACGGCAAAGTGATTTTGGCGGCGGAGCAAGAGGGCGACCACATCCTGCTGTCGATCACCGATGACGGCAAAGGCATGGACCCGACCATCTTGCGCAATATCGCGGTCAAGCGCGGCGTGATGGACAAGGACGCCGCCGACCGCCTGACCGACACCGAGTGCTACAACCTGATCTTTGCCCCGGGCTTTTCGACCAAAACCGAGATCTCCGACGTGTCCGGGCGTGGCGTGGGCATGGACGTGGTGAAGACCAAGATCAGCCAGCTCAACGGCTCGATCAATATCTACTCGACCAAGGGCCAGGGCTCCAAGATCGTCATCAAGGTGCCGTTGACCCTGGCGATCATGCCGACCCTGATGGTGATGCTGGGCAACCAGGCGTTCGCCTTCCCGCTGGTCAACGTCAACGAGATCTTCCACCTCGACCTGTCGCGCACTAACGTGGTGGACGGCCAGGAAGTGGTGATCGTGCGTGACAAGGCGTTGCCGCTGTTCTACCTCAAGCGTTGGCTGGTGGCCTCGGCCGCCCATGAAGAACAACGCGAAGGTCATGTGGTGATTCTGTCCGTGGGTACCCAGCGCATCGGCTTTGTGGTCGACCAACTGGTGGGCCAGGAAGAAGTGGTGATCAAGCCTTTGGGCAAGATGCTGCAGGGAACCCCAGGCATGTCGGGCGCAACCATTACCGGTGACGGTCGCATCGCACTGATTCTCGATGTTCCGAGCATGCTCAAGCGTTACGCCGCACGGCGTATTTGATTCTGGTGGGGCAGGGCGGTCATGCCCGCCCCGCCTAACGGAGTGTTTATGGCAGTCAAGGTCCTGGTGGTGGACGATTCGGGTTTCTTCCGCCGCCGCGTCTCGGAAATTCTTTCCGCTGATCCAACGATCCAGGTGGTCGGCACGGCCACCAACGGCAAAGAGGCGATCGATCAAGCCATTGCCTTGAAGCCGGACGTGATCACCATGGACTACGAGATGCCGATGATGGATGGCATCACGGCCGTGCGCCACATCATGCAACGCTGCCCTACACCGGTATTGATGTTTTCCTCGCTGACTCACGAAGGCGCGCGGGTGACCCTCGACGCTTTGGATGCCGGCGCGGTGGACTTTTTGCCGAAGAATTTCGAAGACATCTCGCGCAACCCCGACAAGGTCAAGCAGATGCTGTGCGAGAAGGTGCACAGCATTTCCCGCAGTAACCGTCGCAGCCTGTTCAGCACACCTGCGCCAGCCCCTACGCCTGCGCCCGCCGCAGCGGCGCCCAGTTCGTCGTTTGCGCGCCCGGCCCCGGCGCCCGTGGCCCGGCCTGCGGTCGCGCCGGTGCGTGCCGCCGCAGCGCCGAGTGCGCATTCGCCGGCACCCAAGCGCAAGGCTTACAAGCTGGTCGCCATCGGCACCTCCACCGGCGGCCCGGTGGCCTTGCAGCGGGTATTGACCCAACTGCCGGCCAACTTCCCTGCGCCGATTGTGCTGGTGCAGCACATGCCGGCGGCATTCACCAAGGCGTTCGCCGAGCGCTTGGACAAGCTGTGCCGTATCACCGTGAAGGAAGCCGAGGATGGCGACATTCTGCGTCCTGGCCTGGCACTGCTGGCGCCGGGCGGCAAGCAGATGATGGTGGACGGGCGTGGCGCGATCAAAATCCTGCCGGGCGATGAGCGCCTGAACTACAAGCCGTGTGTGGACATCACCTTCGGTTCGGCGGCCAAGTCCTATGGCGACAAAGTTCTGGCGGTGGTGCTCACCGGCATGGGCGCCGATGGCCGTGAAGGTGCGCGCCTGCTCAAGCAGGGCGGCAGCGCCATCTGGGCCCAGGATGAAGCCAGTTGCGTGATCTATGGCATGCCCATGGCCATCGTCAAGGCTGACCTGGCCGATGCGGTCTACAGCCTGGACGACATCGGCAAGCACCTGGTGGAGGCCTGCCTCTGATGGATGTGTTGAGCCTGATCGGCATCACCATGGCGTTTGTCGCCATCATTGGTGGCAACTACCTGGAAGGCGGCCACCTCGGCGCCTTGGCCAACGGCCCGGCAGCGCTGATCGTGATCGGTGGCACCGTGGGCGCGGCGTTGTTGCAGTCGCCCCTGAGCTCATTCAAGCGTGCCATGCAGATTCTGGTGTGGATCATTTTTCCGCCACGGGTCGACCTGGCAGGCGGCATCGACCGCGTGGTCAATTGGAGCCTCACCGCCCGCAAGGAAGGCCTGCTGGGCCTGGAAGGCGTGGCCGATGCCGAGCCTGACAGCTACGCGCGCAAAGGCCTGCAACTGTTGGTCGATGGCGCCGAACCGGAAGCGATCCGCAGCATCCTCGAAGTGGACTTCTACACTCAGGAAAGCCGTGACATCAACGCGGCCAAAGTCTTTGAAAGCATGGGCGGCTACGCGCCGACCATTGGCATCATCGGCGCGGTGATGGGCCTGATCCACGTGATGGGCAACCTGGCCGACCCTTCGCAACTGGGCAGCGGCATTGCCGTGGCGTTTGTCGCGACCATCTACGGCGTGGCCAGTGCCAACCTGGTGTTGCTGCCGGTGGCCAGCAAGCTCAAGTCGATTGCCATGCGCCAGTCGCGTTATCGCGAAATGTTGCTCGAAGGCATCCTGTCGATTGCCGAGGGCGAGAACCCGCGCTCCATCGAATTGAAGCTTCAGGGCTTCATGGATTGATGGGGAGGAACTGCCTGTGAGCCGTCGCCGTCGCGAGCCCGAGGAACACGTCAACCACGAACGCTGGTTGGTGTCCTACGCGGACTTCATCACCTTGCTGTTCGCGTTTTTTGTGGTGATGTACTCGATCTCGTCGATCAACGAAGGCAAGTACAAGATCATTTCCCAGGCGCTGGTGGGCGTGTTCAACGATGCCGAGCGGTCGCTCAAGCCGATCCCTATCGGCGAAGAGCGGCCCAAGACCGTGACCCCGGCCAAGCCCCTGGTCAATGACAGTGATGAAACCGCTGCTGGCATCCAAGGCACCAGCGACCCGCTCAAGAGCATCGCCGACGATATCAGTGCCGCCTTTGGCGACCTGATCAGCTCCAACCAGATGACCGTGCGCGGCAATGAGTTGTGGGTGGAGATCGAGCTGAACTCCAGCCTGTTGTTCGCCAGTGCCGATGCATTGCCCAGTGACCAGGCGTTCACCATCATCGACAAGGTCGCGGCGATCCTCAAACCGTTTGAAAACCCGATCCACGTGGAAGGCTTCACCGACAATTTCCCCATCAGCACTGCGCAGTACCCGACCAACTGGGAACTGTCCTCGGCTCGCGCGTCGAGCATCGTGCGCATGTTGGCGATGCAGGGTGTGAACCCCCAGCGCCTGGCGTCGGTGGGCTATGGTGAATTCCAGCCGGTGGCCAATAACGCCACGGTCGAAGGCCGCGCCCGTAACCGCCGGGTGGTGCTGGTGGTCTCGCGCAACCTGGATGTGCGTCGCAGCCTGACCGGAACCGGCACCGCCAATGCCACCCCGGATGCGGCGTTGAAGCGTGCTGGCACACAAACTGCACCGCCCGTTGTCAAACCGCCGGTCCGACCGAGTAACGTCAATTCTCCGTCGCTGGCTCAATAACCGTATGCAATGTCTCGGTCGCGCCTGTGCCCGCCGGGAGGAACCAACCGAATGAGAGTCTGGGCAGTTGCCAATCAAAAGGGTGGAGTCGGCAAGACCACCACTTCCATCGCCTTGGCCGGTTTGCTGGCCGAAGCGGGCAAGCGTGTGGTCGTGGTCGACCTGGACCCCCACGGTTCCATGACCAGCTATTTCGGCTACGACCCGGATGCGCTGGAACATAGCTGCTATGACCTGTTTTTGCACAAGGGCAGCGTGCCGGCGGATCTGCCTGGGCAACTGCTGTTGCCCACCAGCAACGAAAGCATTTCCCTGCTGCCGTCGAGCACCGCCCTGGCCACGCTGGAGCGCCAGTCGCCAGGCCAGAGCGGCCTGGGCCTGGTGATCGCCAAGACCCTGGCGCAGCTGTGGCAGGACTTCGATTACGCGATCATTGACAGCCCGCCGTTGCTCGGCGTGCTGATGGTCAACGCGTTGGCGGCCAGCCAGCAATTGGTGATCCCGGTGCAGACCGAGCACCTGGCGGTCAAGGGCCTGGAGCGTATGGTCAGCACCCTGGCGATGATCAACCGTTCGCGCAAGCAGGCGCTGCCGTTCAGCATCGTGCCGACCTTGTTCGACCGTCGCACCCAGGCGTCCCTCGGCACCTTGCGCGTATTGCGCGATGCCTACCCGGACACTATCTGGAACGGTTACATCCCGGTGGACACGCGCCTGCGTGACGCCAGCCGTGCCGGGCTCACACCGTCGCAGTTCGACGGCAAGAGCCGTGGCGTGCTGGCCTACCGTGCGTTGCTCAAGCACCTGCTGTCGCAACAACTTGTGGCGCAGGTGGCGTGATGAACCGTCCTGTCGAATTCAAGACCCGCCCGCAACTGGCACTGGAATCCTACCTGGATGCCTTGCTGCAGGATGCGACGGCCGAGGAACTGCCAGAACCGATTCTGGTACTTGAGCCTGCTGTCGAACCCGAAAGCCCGCTGGATGAATTCCAGCAGGCGGTGATGGAAGAGCAGGCACGGGATGCGCAGGGGGTGGAGGTGCCCGTGGTGGTGCCAAGCGCCCCCGCGGTGGTGGCGCCCCCGGTGGTCGAACCGCTGGTGGACGTGCACCTGCCGCCCAGCATCACGCCGCCACCGGTGACGGGCGACGGTCGCCCCTCATGGGCTGCCGAGCCGTTCGAGTGCCTGCTGTTCGACGTCGCCGGGTTGACCCTGGCGGTGCCGCTGGTGTGCCTGGGCTCGATCTATTCCCTGGAAGGCCAGGAGCTGACGCCGCTGTTCGGGCAGCCGGAGTGGTTCCTCGGCATCCTGCCCAGCCAGGCCGGCAACCTCAAGGTGCTGGATACGGCGCGCTGGGTGATGCCCGACCGCTACCGCGATGATTTTCGCCAGGGCCTGCAATACGTGATCTCGGTGCAGGGCTACGAGTGGGGGCTGGCGGTGCATCAAGTCAGCCGCTCGTTGCGCCTGGACCCCAATGAAATCAAATGGCGCAGCCACCGCGGCCAGCGGCCGTGGCTGGCGGGCACGGTGATTGAACACATGTGCGCGTTGCTGGATGTCGCCGAACTGGCCGAGTTGATCGCCAGCGGTGCGGTGAAGGCAATGCCACAGAACAAACGCAGTTGATTGAACAATAAGGGCCGTGCGGTTGCGCGGCCTACGTGCACACACGCCGTCGATAGCGGCATTTGAAGGGGTCAGATGAATGAACAAGTCAGCGTCCGCACAAGGTTTGGATGATCCGATCCTGCAATGGGTGACCTTCAAGCTGGACAACGAAACCTACGGCATTAACGTGATGCGCGTGCAGGAAGTGCTGCGCTACACCGAGATCGCCCCGGTTCCAGGCGCGCCAAGTTACGTGCTGGGCATCATCAACCTGCGTGGCAACGTGGTGACGGTGATCGACACCCGCCAGCGGTTCGGCCTGGACACGGTTGAAGTCAGCGACAACACCCGTATCGTGATCATCGAGGCCGACAAGCAAGTGGTCGGCATCCTGGTCGACAGCGTGGCCGAGGTGGTTTACCTGCGCCAATCGGAAGTGGAAACCGCACCGAACGTCGGTAACGAAGAGTCGGCCAAGTTCATCCAGGGCGTGTGCAACAAGAACGGCGAACTGCTGATTCTGGTTGAGCTGGACAAGATGATGAGCGAAGAAGAGTGGTCGGAACTGGAGAGCATCTGATTGTTCCTTGAGGCAGCGGTGATTGTCCTGGCCCTGTTGTGGGCCGGGACCTTGGCGTTTGTGCTGCGCTATGTGCGCCAGCAGCGGGAGTTGGCCTTGCAACAGGCCGAGCGCGATGCGGTGCGTGACCGGCGCATTCTGGAACTGGTCAAGCGCGTTGATCATTACCAGCAAAGTGCGGTGCGGGTGGGGGATGAGGTGCATGAACTGCGTGCGATTCTTGCGCCGTTGCCGGACAGGTTGGTGCAGTTGGAGCAGCGTGATCCGTCGAACCTGTCGTTTGCCCAGGCGGCCAAGCTGGTTGGCATGGGGGCGACGGTGGCGACACCTCTCTACCTGACACCCCCCGATCCAACTGTGGGAGCTGGCTTGCCTGCGATGACGGCCTACCAGCCGACACCTCTCTACCTGACACCCCCGATCCAACTGTGGGAGCTGGCTTGCCTGCGATGACGGCCTACCAGCCGACACCTCTCTACCTGACACCCCCCGATCCAACTGTGGGAGCTGGCTTGCCTGCGATGACGACCTACCAGCCGACACCTCTCTACCTGACACCCCCGATCCAACTGTGGGAGCTGGCTTGCCTGCGATGACGACCTATCAGCCGACACTTCTCTGCCTGACACCCCACAATCCAACTGTGGGAGATTCTATGGTTGAGGGGCAACCCTCAACCAACTTTTGGCTGATATTCGCTTTGCCCTTTCAGCAGAGCGAACACCACCCTAGCAAGCTTGCGGGCCAGTATTACCAGCGCCTGTGTGGTGCTATAGCCTCGCGCCCTCTGTGCTTGATAAAACGCTTTCCATGTCTCTGTTCGGCTAGCCGCCATCGCTGCGTTATGCAGCAGGCGCCGAGCTTCTGAGTCGCCGCGCTTACTTAAACTACGACGACCATCCTTCTGTCCTGACTTGTTGACGCGCAAATCCATACCAAGAAAGGCGATAAACGCGTCCGAATTCCTGAACTCTCCCCGTTGGAAGGTGGCAATCAAACGCGCGCCAGTCAAAAAACCGATGCCTTCGACTTTCAAGCAACGCTTCAACTGACCCAGTAAACCTGCTTCTTTCAGGCAGTCACTGATCATTTTTTCGATTAACCCTTCCAGTCTCTGCATCGACTTCACCTGCTCGGCAAACGAGGCCTTAAGAAGCGGCTCGTTCGCCCAGCTTTGCGTCAGGCTGACGCGCGCCTGAACCAAGGCTGCGCGCCGACGAAACAGGCTTAGAAGATGGCGATACAGCGGTGATGGAGGTGTCCAGGGACGCAGTTCGTCTGCCTCCTTTCTCAAATAGCGGACGAGCAACTTGGCATCCAAAGCATCGGTCTTGGCCCGGATCTTCACGCTTTCGCGGTAATGCTTGAGCTCATAACCTCCAACCATGTAAACCACGCAACCTGCTTCATGAGCTAGATCAGCAAACTCCAAGTGGTAGATATTGGTGGCTTCAATTGCGATGGCCACTTTGCAGGACAAGGCCTTCAGCCATTTTTTGATAGCGGCTTTGGTGTTTGGGATTGTTTCTAACAAATCGACTTCAGCGTGATAAATCACCAGTTCATTCTTAGCGACATCGACGCCTACGATTGGCTTTGAGACAGAAACTGGCATTGCCATGGGGCTTCCTCCGGGCTAAGGTTTTGAGCACTTGAAGGGCTCACCCAGAGGCGCAGGCTTGTTCCTATCGTCGGTCATAGCCAGATGCATTCTTTATCGGCGCTTGGGTGAAAGGAGGAGGGGCGAAATCTCCCACGGTCTGTACTGCGTCAACAGTCAGAATCGGGCTTTGTCCCTTCTCCTCCCTTCAAGTCCTAGCATACAAGCGGGCTTGCTCGCGAATGCGGTGTGACAGTCAACAGATGTATTGGCTGTTCCACCGCATTCGCGAGCAAGCCCGCTCCCACATTGGTTTAGTGGTGTTGCATAGATTCGAGCAAGACCTCAATTTCTTCAAAGCCCGGCCGCGCCAGCACATCCGGCTGGCAGCAGCGTTGTTGCAGTGCCTGCAAGCCTTCGTCACTGGCCTCAACCCGCTCCAACAATTCCCCCAGCAACACTCCGAACGCGCGCACTTCAATACGCTGCAGCGCACGGGTTTCCAACGTGTCCGCCGTGGCATGGAAGGAGGCCGCGCCAAAGTCTCCCAGCAAGCAATCACCTTCTGCGTTCCACAAAATATTGTGACCATACAGGTCACCATGGGTAATGCCGTGCCGATGCAGGTGCGCCGCCACCGAAGCAATGCCCCGCGCCATGCGCAGTGCCACGTCCAGGCTGAAACGGGTGGTGGGTGCGTAGACATCCCGCGTGCACGACGCCAGGCTCGGCAGGGCTGCGAGGTTGCGGTAACTGGGGTCGATCAGCTCCATCACCAGGGCGGCCTGGTTATCGGGATGGCCGACGACGCGCCCTTCAACCTTGATCAGGTTGGGATGCAGACCGGCAGCGATGCAGGCTTGCATTTCATGCAGCGGTGAACCGTCGCTGGTGATGGTGCCCTTGTACAGTTTGACCGCGACCGGCAACGCCCGGGGTTTCCACAGCGCCTTGCGAATAATCCCCGAAGCGCCTTCGCCAAGGACTTCGCCCATGTCCAGTTCCTGCCAGGCGATGTTCGGCGTCGCCTCATCACTGCTCACCTGCACGGCCATTTCCACCGGGTTGCCGGCGTAGGCCAGCCAAGTCAGGCTCGGCAGGGTCAGCAGCCACTGCGGTAGTTGGGTGAGGCGGTTGGAGGCGATACGGATCAACTCCAGGTTTTGGCACTGGGCCAGGCTTGGCGGCAGGTCGGTCAACTGGTTACCGGCCAACATCAACTTTTGCAGTAACGGGCGCTGACCCAGTTCATCGGGCAATTGGCGGATGCAGTTGTCGGTGAGGATCAGCCAGCGCAATTGTGGCGGCAGGGCAGCGGCGGCTACCTGGCTGATTTGGTTGGCCTTGAAGCCGATCATGCTCAGCTTGGCGCACTGGCCCAGGCATTGCGGCAGTTCGGTAAAGGCGTTGTCCGAACAGAACAGCACACGCAGGTGCGTCAGGCGGTGCAGGTCGTCGGGCAGGCTGCTCAGGGCGTTGCCGGTGAGGTTGAGGATTTCCAGCGAGTCGGCCAGTTCGAAGATTTCCCGGGGAAACTCGGTCAGCCCGCAGGCCAGGTCCAGGCGCGTAACGCCAGCCAATTGGCCAGCCTTGAGTTGGGCGAGGGTATTCATGCAGGGCGCGGTGCTCGGAAGAGGGCGTAAAAGGCGCTCATGATAGCGGCTCGGACGCGGTTTGCGGGCACAGCGTCTGCAATTGGCGCAGGCGACTGGCGGTGCGGGCGAGGTCGATGGCTTGGCCTTCCAGGCATTTATCCAAGGGCTGATGGCCGATCAGCGTCAGTTGCTTGTCCTGGTCGTAGAGCACGTCTACCAGATTGATAAAGCGCTGTTGCACGGCGATGGGGCATTCGGCCAACTGCGGCAGGCCGTCGATGATCCAGTGGTCGAAGTCCTGGCACAACAACAGGTAATCCATGACCGCCGTGAGTTGTTCGCACAGGTCATTGAAGGTGAACGCGATGGTTCGTGCCTGATGGCCTCGGCACGTTAACTGCCGAGTGCCGACCTTCATGGTTTGCGCCGGGCAATCTGTGGCAGGCAGGCCCAGGCTTTCACGCTGTCCAGCGGTACCTGGCCAGACGTACTGGCCGCCCGTGAAGCGCTGTTGCGCGTGGGCCTGGGCCAGGCTGCGAAAGTCCTGAGGCGCACTGACTTCCAGCACCTCCATGCGCGCGGCGATCAGCTCGATCACCGGTTTGAAACGCTCGTGATACAGCGGATTGGGCAGCAAGCCTTCGGGTGGGTAGTTGGAGGTCACCAACACCAGCACACCGCGCTGGAACAGGGCCTTGAACAAACGGCTGATGAGCATCGCATCGCCGATATCGTGCACATGGAATTCGTCGAAACACAGCACTCGGCAGCCGGCCAGCAGCTCGTCCAGCGTGACGCCCAGAGCATCATCATGTCCGCGGTGCAGGAACATGCCTTGGTGCAGCCGGGCGAAGAAAGTGTGGAAATGCACACGTTGCTTCTCGGCGATGGGCAGTGCCTGGAAAAATCCATCCAGCAGCCAGCTTTTGCCACGCCCCACCGGGCCATGCAGGTACAGGCTGCGCGTGGCCTGGCCGTTGAGCAGGTGTTGAGCTTCGCGATTCAGGGCGGTAATCGCCCGGATTTGCCCATCACTGAGGGTATAGCCCTGTTGTTCGGCCTTTTTTTGAAAATACGCCGGGATAGGCGAGGCGTCCGAGGCGTCGGTTTTTTTACCCAGCAGGCGCTGGAGCAGGGCAAGCACGGCCAAGAATAAATACTCTGTATTACGGTGGTCGCTCACTGTAGGACGCCCGATGCCATTTGACCAATGGTGAAGGGCCCCAAGCCTTGCAAACTGGCACTTTCGCGTTAACTGGCTAACCTCATACACAGTTGTCACCCCTGTATAAGGAATTGGGGCTGTGAAGGGACCGGCGGTATTGGCTGTCATGGGCACGATGCTCTGCAACACGGTGTTTGCTGCGCAACTCCAGGTGCAGGTGCGCATCGACGTGCAGCGGGGTTGCCAGTTGGTGGGCACCACCCGCAATGCGGGCATCGAGCAACTTGGCGTATTGGATTTCGGCAGCGGCCCGCGTCTGGATGACCCGGCCGGCCCCCTGAGTGCGGCCCTGATCAGCCAGCGCCAGCCGCGCCTGGAATGTAACCCCGACACGCCTTACCAAATGCGCGTTGACGGCGGCCTGCATGGCGGCGCCGGCGAAGTGCGTTATCTCGCCAATCCGGCGCCCTCCAGCCGGCCCATTCCCTATCGAATCTATGCTGACGCCGCGCGGCTGATCCCCTTGCCGGTGGACGTGCCGATCAGTGGCCGCGTGCCGGACACTGGCTCTGTCGACCTGCCGCTGTATGGGCGCATCGAACCGCTCGAGGACATCCCCGCCGTCGGCCGTTATTCCGACCTGCTCAAGGTCACGGTCACATGGTAAGCCGCTACCTGGCCGTGACGGCCCTGGGTGGCCTGCTGTTGCTGGCGGATGACGCGCAGGCGGCGGTGGTCAACGGCCAGGTCCATGCGCGGTTGGTAATCACCGCCAGTTGCGAAGTGAGCAAGGGCGTGGAAACCGCGCCGGTCACACCCGAAGGCGGCACCGCGCTGTTGGACTTTGGCAGCCAGGGGCCGACGTGGAACGAGACCTTGGACGCGGCGATCTCCGATGGCGACAAGGCGCCGCTGTCGGTGTCCTGCAATCCTTCGGTGGTCAGCAGTTTCACGGTGACCATCGATGGGGGGGCTAACGGCGACGGGACCACGCGGCGCCTGAGCAATGGCCGCCAGACCATTCCCTATCGACTGTCGGCTGACCCCCAGGGGCGCAGTGCCTACAGGATCGGCCAGCAACGCAATTTCGTCGTGACCCAGGGCACCCAGGTACCGATCCCGGTATTCGGTTCCGTGGTGGCGAATACCAGGGCCCTACCGGCCGGCCTCTACACAGACACCCTGACGGTGACTCTGGATTGGTAAACCATGAGGATGGATATCATGCATGTACTTGTATCGCGAATCGGCCTCTGTGCCCTGGGCCTGGGGCTGGCGTCCAGCCTGAACGCGGCGACCACGGTGACCGGGCAGATCAGTTCCAGCCTGACCTTGATCGCCAGTTGCCAGGTCAACGGCTCCGGGGCGGCCACCGGGTTGAATTTCGGTAGCTTGAACTTCGGCACCACCAACAGCCTGTTTACCAATGCCGACGCCCAGCTGCTCGGCGGCACCGGTACCGGCGGGGCGTTGTCGATCCTGTGTTCGGCTGGCACCGCGCCAACGATCAAGGTGCGTGCCGGCGCCCACGACGGTGCTTCCCCCGGTGGCACCCGTGCGCTGGCCGATGGCGTGGGTAACTTCGTGCCCTACGATTTCTACACTGACAGCGGGCGTTCAGCGCTGTTGGCGATTGACGGCGTGGTGACCCTCGCCACCAGTACCGGCGTGGCGCAGACCGTCAACCTTTACGGCCGGGCGGTGGGCAAGGCGGGACTGCCGGCGGGCACCTACACCGACACCGTGGCCGTGGAACTGACGTTCTAACGATGTGGCCCAGGGTGTTGCTCGCCATCGGCCTGGCGATACCGTTGCCGCTGTCGGCGGTGGTCAACCAGAGCTTCCAGGTGAGTGCGACCATCACGCCGGGCTGTCTGATCGTGGGCGGCGGCGCCAACTACGGCACCTTGGCCTACGGCAGCTATTCGGCCCTGGCCACCAGCACGGTCACAGCGGCTCTCACTGGCGGCGTAACCCTGCAATGCACACCGGGCGTGGCCCTGAGCATGAGCGTGGATGGCGGCCTGTACAGCAGCACCGGGCGCAATTTGCAGCTCAACAGTGGCAGCGCGCGGGTGGCTTACCAATTGTTTCGCGATGCGGCGTTCAGCCAGAGCCTGGGGATCAACCAGAGCGTCAGCGTGACCTACAGCGATGCGAGCAACATCAGCCTGCCGATTTACGGGCGGGTGGTTTTACCGGGCAATCAGCCTGGGGGGACGTACAGCGACACGCTGCAGGTGCAGCTGACGTGGTAGGGCTAACGGTTTTAAGGAGGGGTGTCATGGGTTGTGCTTTGCGACGGTTATGGACCGCGGGTTTCGCCTTGGGGGCGTTGTGCTCGGCAGGGTTTGTACAGGCGGCCAGTTCGGTGCTGATCTGGCCCATCGACCCGGTGCTGGAGGCTGACCAACAGGCCAGCGCGCTGTGGCTGGAGAACCGTGGCACCGAGACCGCCAACCTGCAGATCCGCGTGTTTGCCTGGAGCCAGAATGGCTTTGACGAGCAGTACCAGAACCAGCGCGATGTGATCGGCAGCCCGCCGGTGGCCAAGATCGAGCCGGGCCAGAAGCAACTGGTGCGCCTGACCCGCACCCGGGAAGTGCCGCCGGGGCAGGAGTTGGCCTATCGCATCATCATTGATGAAATCCCCTCGGCGTTGCAGGTGCCGGCGCCGCCGGAGGGCAAGAACACGGCGGCGGCGATTCGCTTTCAGATGCGTTATTCGGTGCCGCTGTTTGCCTACGGCGCCGGCTTGTGGAGCAAAGATGACGCTACCCGGCAGCGCGATCCCAAGGGCGCTGGCAAGCCGCAGTTAAGCTGGCAAAAGGTCAACGTGGCAGGGCGCAACTACATCGAGGTGCGCAACCAGGGCGCCGTGCATGCGCGGCTTACCGATGCGTCATTCAAACAGGGCGGGCAGACCCGGCCGTTGGTGGACGGTTTGCTCGGCTATGTGCTGCCGGGCGCGAGCATGCGTTGGCCGGTGCCGGACGCCGTATCGGCCGACCAGCCGTTGCAGGTCAGGGTCAACGGCGCGCCGCAACTGGAGAGCCTGGCGCCCAAGCGCTAACCGTTATGTAGCGCAACGGGCACACGCCCGGGTTTTCACAGGATGGAGATGTCCATTGAAGGACACAACGCCATGGTGAGTCGTGGTTGGGCTCGGGTTTTATGGCCGTCGGTGGCAGTGGCAAGCGGGCTGTGGGGCGCAGCGATGGCGGGCGACTTGCCGCCGCCGCCCGGCAGCATGGAGGCAGTTGCCGATGCACAGCTGTTTCTGGAACTGGTGGTCAACCAGATGGACACCGGCCGCGTTATCGCGGTCGAGCAGCGCGCCGGCCAGCTGTTTGTGCCGGCCAGCGCGTTGCAGGACGTGGGCATGAAACTGCCCGGTGAGCCCGTCGGCAGTGTGGCCCTGGACCAGGTGCCGGGCCTGCACAGCGACTACGACAGCAACGGCCAGCGCCTGCTGCTGGATGTGCCGCCTTCCTGGCTGCAGGAACAGTTCATCGGCAACCGCAATACCTATCCGCGTACCCAGGCCATGAGCAGCTTCGGCGCCTTGCTCAACTATGACGTGTATTTCAATGACACCGACGACGGCGGCAGTTACCTCGCGGCGTGGAACGAAGTGCGGCTGTTCGACACCTGGGGCACCTTGTCCAACACCGGGCAACTGCGCCAGACCCTGTCCGACGGAGTCAGCGGCGGTACCCTCAACAATGGTTACCGACGTTACGACACCACCTGGCGTTTCTCCGACGATGAGCGCCTGCTGACCTACGAGGCTGGCGACGTGATCAGCGGCGCGCTGCCCTGGAGCAGTTCGGTGCGCCTGGGCGGGGTGCAACTGTCGCGGGACTTTGCCGTGCGCCCCGACCTGGTCACGTACCCCTTGCCGCAGTTTGCCGGTGAGGCGGCGGTGCCGTCGTCGGTGGATCTGTTTATCAACGGCTATAAATCCGACAGCGCACAGTTGCAACCCGGCCCCTACACCCTGACCAACATCCCGTTTATCAACGGTGCCGGCGAGGCCGTGGTGGTCACCACCGATGCCCTGGGACGCCAAGTGTCGACCACGGTGCCGTTCTACGTCACCAGCACCTTGCTGCAACAAGGCTTGACGGATTTTTCGCTGGCCGCCGGTACCTTGCGCCGTGACTACACCCTGCGGGACTTCGGCTACGGGCCGGGCGTGGCCAGTGGCACGTTCCGCTACGGCTATTCCGATAACCTGACCCTGGAAAGCCACGCCGAAGCCTCCAGCGACCTGACCCTCGGTGGGCTCGGCGGCAACCTGCGCCTGGGCAACTTCGGCGTGCTCAATACCGCCCTCAGCCAGAGCCAGTTCGACAGCCGCACGGGCCAGCAACTGAGCCTCGGTTACCAGTACAACAGCACGCGCTACAGCTTTATGTACCAACGGGTGGAGCGCCGCGACGACTACGCCGACCTGACCCTGGTCGATACCCCTTACGCCAGCCTCAGCAAGCGCAGCGAGCAGGTGACCCTGAGCCTCAACCTCCAACGTTTCGGCAGCCTGGGCCTGGGTTATTTCGACGTGCAGGCGGCGGACGACTCGCGCACGCGCCTGCTCAACCTGAGCTGGAGCAAACCGTTGTGGCGTAACACCAGCTTTTATCTGTCAGCCAACCGCGAAATCGGTGACAGCAACTGGGCCATGCAGGCGCAACTGGTCATCCCGTTCGACCTCAACGGCAGCCTGGCCTTGAGTACCGAGCGCAGCAAGGACGGCGCCAGTCGCCAGCGCATCAACTACAGCCGCGCGGTGCCCAGCGAAGGCGGGGTGGGCTACAACCTCGGCTATGCCCAGGGCGATGCCCCCAGCTATCGACAGGCCGACCTGACCTGGCGCTTGCAGTCGGTGCAGTTGCAGGCCGGCGCGTACGGCAGCAGCGAGGCCATGACGCGCTGGGCCGATGCCAGCGGCTCACTGGTGTGGATGGGCGGCGAAACCTTTGCCGCCAACCGCATCAATGACGCCTTTGTGGTCGTGAGCACCCAGGGCTTTGCCGGGATTCCGGTGCGCTACGAAAACCAGCTGGTGGGCCAGACCGACCGCAACGGCCATTTGCTGGTGCCGTGGAGCAGTGCCTATTACCGCGGCAAATACGAGATCGACCCGTTGAACCTGCCGGCGAATGTGCAAAGCCCCAATGTGGAACAGCGCGTGTCGGTGCGCCGAGGCAGTGGCTACCTGCTGGAATTCCCCCTGCGCCGGGTGCTCGCTGCAAGCATCACCCTGGTGGACCGCCAGCATCAGGAGTTGCCGCTGGGCAGCCTGGTGGTGCACGAGCAAAGCAACACCCAGGCGGTGGTCGGCTGGGATGGCCTGGTGTACCTGGAAAACCTCAGCGCCCACAACACCTTGCAGGTCACTTTGGGAGAGGGCCGCACCTGCCAGGCAACCTTCGATATGGACGAGCAGCAACAGGACGTGCCCTTGATCGGGCCATTAGTGTGCCAATGAGGGATTGAACAGGGAGTGTTCAGGTGAGGGGCAGCGTAGGGTTGTATGGCGTGGGTTTGTTGTTTTGCGGGCAGGCCATGGCGGCGTGTTCGGTGGTGTCCACCGTGCCGGCCAGTTTTGGTTCGATCAGTTCGATGACGGTGCGCACCGCCGCGCAAACCAGCTCTACGGCCAACTCAGGGTTGAGTTGCACCTCGGCGCTGATATCGCTGCTGGTGTCCACCGACCATTTTTACGCCACGATCACCTCGCCCCAGACCGGTATGGTCGGGCCGACCGGTGATGTGATCAGCTACACGATTTATGGCAACAACAGCACCAGCTATCCCATCACCCGTGGCAGCCAATTCGATTTCGGCGGCGCTGGCGGCATCGCCCAGAGCATCGGCCTGATCGCCGGGCCCGGCGCGAAAACTGTGCCGTTGTACCTGAGCAGCATCACTGGCAGCAACGTCGCCGCCGGGGTGTACACCGAGACATTGAGCATCGCCTGGGTGTGGAATTATTGCTCGGGGATCGGCCTTGGCGGCATTTGCCTGGGACGTGACATTGGCAGCGGCACGGCGTCCCTGACCGTCAGCATGACCGTGACCAACGATTGCCAGATCACCGCCCCGAATATCAGCTTCGGCAGCGCGCCGGTGGTCAGTGGGTTTAGTGCGGTGAGCGGGCAGACCATCAACATCGCCTGCACCAAGGGCAGCGCCTATACCGTGGGCTTGAGCGATGGCCAGAACCCGGTGAGTGTCGGCGGCCGGCGGCGCATGGTTTCCGGCGGCAATTACCTGGCCTATGACATTTTCAAAAGTGCCGGCACCACGCGTTGGGGCAGTGTCGGCGCGGCGCGGCGGGCCAGCTCCACGGCCGAGGTCAATCCCGGCAACGGCTTGGGTAATGGCAGCCAGGTGTACAACTACAACGCCAAGGTCTACACCGACCAGCCCACGCCACCAGCTGGCACCTATCTGGATAACGTAGTGCTGGACGTCGGTTTCTAGAATGGCGTCTGCAACGCGGCGGCCTGATCCACCGGGCTGACCATCGCGTAGTTGTAGCCGCCGCCCGACCAGTAGTCGGCCTGCAAGCCATCGGCACTGCGGCTGCCGCGAGGCAGGAAACCGTTGTTCGGGCCCGGCGGGCGGATATAGAAGCTGATGCGCCGGCCTTGCGCGTCCTGGTACAGCACCATGGCTGCCGCGCCTTGGTCGGTGGTGAGCAGGCGCCCGCTGACCGGCTTGAAACCGGCTTGGCTCAGGTCGGGCAGGCGATGGGCCTGGTTGAAATAACGGTCGAGCCAGGCCTGCATGGTGCCAGGGTCCTGAGCGTTGTAGTCGGCAGGCATGATGCCGTCCTGGGCAAACAGGCGGTAGGCCTGCATGGCGTCGGTCATCGGCAACAGCGGCGGCTGGGTGGCTTCACGGGCGTGCCAACCGCCAACCCCGCCGAGGCTCACGGCGATCAGCAACAACGCCGCCGTGGCCAAGTGCCGACGGGACTGTTTCTTGATGCGCTGGCGAATCAGCGCCGGGTCCAATGCCGGGTTGTGCGGCTGTTGCAGGGCGCCGCTCAACGACGCGCGCAGCAACTGCGCATCTTGTTGCCAGGCCTGTACCCGGGCCGCCACTTCGGGGTGGCTGGCCAGCCAGGTTTCAAGCACACAGCGATCAGTGTCCGGCAATTGGTGATCGACGTAGGCATGTAAATCGCGTTCGCTGGGGGGCAGGCTGATCATTTGAGTCTCCGCAGGGCAGGGCCGGCCATTTCGCCATCGCTGAGCTGACGCAACGCTTGGCGTGCGCGGGACAGGCGTGACATTACGGTGCCGATGGGCACCTTGATGATCTCGGCCACTTCCTTGTAGCTCAAGCCCTCGACGGACACCCACAGCAACAGGGCGCGCTGTTCGGTGTTCAGTTGGTCGAAGGCTTGCAGGGTGGATTGGGCCAGCACCGTGCGTTCTACCGAAGGTTGCACGTCATCGCGGCCGGTGAAGAATTCGAGCATGCGCGCATAGCGGCGGTTGCGGCGGTGGGCGTCGAGGAACTGCCGGTAGAGGATCGAAAACAGCCAGGCGCGCAGGTCGCCCTCGATACGTTTATCGGCCCAGGCGACGATCGCGCGCTCCAGGGTCGATTGCACCAGGTCATCGGCGCTGCTGCTGTTGCGCGTCAGGGACACGGCAAAACGCCGCAACCTGGGGATGAGTTCGCGTAACTGTTCGTCGAGTTCATGCATGGGTGTCTGGCTGATCACTACGCTGGGACTAGAGAGACGTTTGGCGTTGAAGGTTATTCCCCGTCCCGCAAAATAAATCCAGGGCCTGGGAATAGAGCCCATCGGCGTTCGTCTTAATGCTCCGACCTTATGTTTCAGCCTGAGGCCTCTGGCCCTGGAGTTCCTGCATGGTAGATCACTCATCACCACCCCGTCCTCCCTTGAGCACTGCGAGCCTGATCGCACGACTCGCCGGCATCGGTGCCGTGGTTGCGGTTGTTGCCGGCGCATTTGCCTACGTCAATGGCACGCTCGACCCACAACGCCTGCGGCCAAAAACCTTGGTCAATGCCCTGGAAACCAATAACGGCGTGCATCCGGGTTTTCGCCGTAACCATGCCAAGGGCGTATGCGTGGCGGGTTATTTCCAGAGCCGTACCGAGGCCCGTGCCTATTCCAGCGCCCAGGTGTTCAGCGAGGCCAAGACCCCGATCATCGGCCGGTTTGCCTTGCCCAGCGGCAACCCCTACGCGCCGGACAGCAGTGTGCCGATTCGCAGTTTCGCCGTGCAGTTCAGCCAGGCCAACGGCCAGCAATGGCGTACAGGGATGAACAGCATGCCGGTGTTCCCGGTGGGCACGCCCGAGGCGTTCTACCAGTTGCTCAAGGCCGGCGCGCCAGACCCGGCCACTGGCAAGCCGAACCCGTCGAGCATGCCGGCTTTTTTTGCCGCACACCCGGAGACAGCGCCATTCTTGGCCTGGGTCAAGACCGCCAGGCCATCGGCCAGTTATGCGACTGAAACCTATAACGGCATCAACGCGTTTTACCTGGTGGCTGCCGATGGTTCGCGCCAGGCCGTGCGTTGGGAGGTGGTGCCCCAGAGCCAGGATGCGGCGGGTGATACCGCACCTGCTGGCAGTGACTTCCTGGAGCAGGATTTGGTGCGACGCCTGGCTGCTGGGCCCTTGCGTTGGCAGTTGAACATGACCCTGGCCAACCCCGGCGACCCGCTGGACGACGCAAGCAAGACTTGGACCGGCGCGCACAAGGTACTCAACGCCGGCACGTTGGTGTTGCAAAGCAGCCAGCCCCAGGCAGACGGTGATTGCCGCGATATCAACTTTGACCCGTTGATTCTGCCCAGTGGTATCCAAGCCTCCAACGACCCCTTGCTGGCCGCACGTTCGGCCGCGTATGCCAGTTCGTACCTGCGCCGCGCCGGTGAAGTCAGCCCGTTGCACAGCGCCCCTCAGGAGTCGAAGCCATGAATGCTCAACCACGGTTCTTTGCGCCCTTGGCGCGCGTGTTGCACTGGCTGATGGCGTTGATGATCATCGCCATGCTGTTTATCGGCGCGGGTCTGGCGGCGTCGGTGTCGGAGCGCCATGAGTGGCTGATCCACCTGCACAAGCCGCTGGGCATTGCGATTCTGGCACTGGTGATCGTGCGCCTGGCGGTACGTTTTTCCACCCGTCAGCCGCCGTTACCAGCGGATTTGCCGGTGTGGCAGAGGCTGGCAGCCAAGGCCTCTCATGTGCTGTTGTACGCGTTGATGCTGGTGTTGCCGCTGCTGGGTTGGGCGATGATTTCAGCGGCCGGTGACCCGGTGATGCTCAGTAGTAACCTGCAACTGCCCGCGCTGCTGGGGGCGAATGCGCCGTTGTTTGCGTTGTTGCGCAAGGCTCACGGTTATTTGGCCTATCTGCTGTTTCTCACCGTGCTGGTGCATCTGGCAGCCGCGTTATTCCACGGTTTGATCCGCCGCGATGGTGTCTTGCAAAGCATGACCGGCAGCAAGGATTGACCGCTTCTGGTGGCGAGCAAGCTCGCTCGTCACCAGAGCTCGCCTCAGGGGTTAGCGCAAACGCCCGACGATATCAGCGACGCTGCTCAAGACGTCCTTGCCCAACTGTTTCGAACGATCGCCTGACCAGCCAGTTCGCAGGTTGGGTGCGTCGTCGTTGTCCTTGAAAGGCATTTCCAGGGTCAGGGACAGGCAGTCGTACTTTTCCCCCACCGCGTTGCAGGCCAGGGTCATGTTGGCTTGGCCAGGCAGGTCGCGGGTGTAGCCGTGGGTGGTCTGGAAGTCTCGGGTCAGGTGGCTCAAATGGCTGCGGAAATGTTTTTCCAGGGCTTCGATGCGCGGCGTGTAGCCGGGGTTGCCTTCGCAGGCGGCGGTGAACACGTAGGGGATTTCTTCATCGCCGTGGATGTCGAGGAACATATCCACGCCGTATTTTTCCATCTGTTGCTGGACGAACAGGACTTCCGGGCTGAGTTCCTGGCTGGCGCTTTGCCATGCGCGGTTAAGGTCCTGGCCCATGGCGTTGGTGCGCAGGTGGCCATGGAAGGCGCCATCCGGGTTCATGTTCGGTACCAGGTACAGGTCTGCGACGGCCAGCAGTTTTTTCAGTTCGTCGTCGCCGTCCTTTTGCAGGCGCTCAATCACGCCCTCCATAAACCACTCGGCCATGTGCTCGCCGGGGTGCTGCTGGGCGATGATCCACACCTTGCGCCGGCCTTCGATCCCTTTGCCACGGCGCAGCAGTTGGATATCGCGGCCTTCAGCGCTCTTGCCGGTGGCTAGCAGGGTGACCCCGGCGTACTTCAGGGCTTGCTCGATCAACCAGTCATGACGTTCACGGCTGTAGGGCTCGAAGTAGGCAAACCAGGCGTACTTTTGCCGGGTCTGGAGGGTGATGTGCAGGATCTCGCCATCAAAGCGCGTCGGTACCCGGAACCAGTTGATATGGTCATAGGACGCCACGGCGTTGTAACCGCTCCAGGCATGCTTGTAGGACGAGCGCCCTGCGTTGCTCAAGCGAAAGGTGTGGGTGTGCCCCACGTGCATGCCTTCGGCCTTGAAGTGGAACCATTGGTAGTGATCGCTGCGGGTGTCGGGATTGATTGCCAGCAACAACTGATAAGCGTCGCTGGCATCCAGGACCTGGATGTTGCCGCTGTCGAAGTCGGTGCTGATCTTGATGGAGGTCAAGGCCACGGTCATAGTCTGGTTGCCTGAATATGAGTGATGTGGCGGCTATCTTACACAGGCGTTCGGTAAAACCTGGATGCAAAAATTGTTGCAGGGGGAGGGGGCGTCATCCCTGACGCCGCCGCAGCTTAGAGTCTATGAGATTGATTCTCAAGCGCTAATTCGCAGAGATACGCGCTAGAGCACTCGGACGACTTTCGTTGGGCGATAGTCTTTTGCTACCATGCGCGGCATCAAGCAACACACAGTCTTCATTAGCCTGAAGCCACGCCAGGAAAACTGGCAAAAAAAAGACCCGGCCAAAGAGCCGGGTCAAAAACCGTGATTAGCCTGATGAGGAGATATTCCAAGAGTCCGACCTAAGGTCTCTTGGTCTATCGACTGATCTTGCGATCAGCTGAGCCCAATAATAATCATTATCATTTGCAAGTCAAATGTTTTTATCCGTGGGATAGAAATATTTTTCTTTCATGCCTGCTACGCGTTTGCCGCCGCTCTGGGCGCTTGCAACGACCGCTCCACCATCGCCTTCGCCATATCGATCAAATACACCACTGAAAACGCCAGGTCGCGTTGGTTGCCCTGATGGCTGCACGCCGACTCGTAGGCGGTTGCCGCTGCACTGCGCAACAGGTCCGAGGCGTGTATCAGGGCTTCCTCCTGGCTGACATCGGATTTGATCGCGAACATGGCCCCGTCCGAATCCGGCGTCGACCGATTTTCTTTCAAGTAGTAGTCCAGTGCGCGCTGGGCCGCGCCACTGTTGCACATGTCGTTTACTTCAGTCAGTTCGGATGTGTCGGGCGTTGGGTGCGTGCGGGTCGTCATAAGCGGCAGTACTCCGGTGGGTGTCGAAATCTTTGGGCTTGATGATAGTACGTATCGTATTCCTGTCGTTTTATGGATTACTACAAACTGTTTATTGCCCGCAAAAATGGGCGCCGTATTGTGATGCGCCATGGATAACTGGATAGCGTTGGTCAAAGCCAACATGAAAGACCGCAAGGTCACGCAGGATGAACTGGCGCAGCGCCTGGGGATGTCCCAGGGCGGCATCGGCCATTGGCTCAATAAACGCCGCGTGCCGAGCCTGGCGGACATGAACCGCGTGCTGGCCGAACTGGGGTTGGGGTATTTGGAGGTGGCGCTGGAGATTCGTGAACGGGCCGCGCAAGTGCCTGAACGGGAAGCGCACTACAACCGGTATTTCCGCTACCCGGTCAGCGACTGGAAGCAGGCCTGCGAGCTGCGTGAAGAGCGTGCGCCTTATAGCACCGAGCGCTACGAATTGACCGATTACCACGCCCGAGGCGAGGCATTCTGGCTGCCGGTGACGGGAGACGCCATGACCGCCCCCACGGGCATGAGCATTGCGGCTGGCATGATGATCCTGGTTGACCCGGCCATCGCGCCCGAGCCCGGCAGGCTGGTGGTGGCCCAATGGGCTGGCACCCCCCAGGCCACCTTTCGCCGATTGCAGGAAGAAAGCGGCCAGCACTACCTGGTGCCGCTCAACCCCACTTACCCCAAGGTGCTGCTCACCGACGGCTGCCGCCTCCTGGGTGTGGTGGTGCAAGCCACGGCGAAGTTCTAGCCTGCCGTTTCAAGCTCCACCAGCGCGCTGCCTTCTGCCACCATTTCACCTTCCTGGCAGAACAGCGCCTTGACCACCCCGGCGTGGGGCGCCCGGATACTGTGCTCCATCTTCATGGCTTCGAGCACCACCAGTTGAGCGCCGGCTTCAACAGTTTGGCCCACCTCCACAAGTACTCGCACGATGCTGCCGTTCATCGGTGCGGTGAGGCCGCCCTGATGAGATTGACTGGCCTCGACCGCCGCAATCGGGTCGAACAGGCTGACGGCATGCATCTCGCCGTCCCAACGCAGGTACAGGCTGCCTTCACTGCGCACCGCCAGATGAGCACGGCGCACGCCCTGATGTTCAGTCAGCAACTGTTCGCCGCATAACTGAGACGGTTGCCCGGTCAGTGTCACCAACCGATCCTGCCCATTGCAGCTCAGGTGCAGCGACACCTCGGCAGGCAGGCCCGCACGAAAGCCCTGGCGATTGGCCCAAGGCCCGTCACCCGCCGGCAAGCTCTGCATAAACGCCGAGCCCGCCGCCTGCCAGAACTCATCGCTCAAGGCCCCTGGCGTCGGCAACAGCTCATCCTGATAGCGCGGGATAAACCCGGTGTCCAATTCGGCGGCGGCAAACGCAGGGTGCCCGATGATGCGCCGCAAAAAGCCCAGGTTGGTCTTGAGCCCGCCGACCGCAAACTCATCCAGCATGCTCAATAAGCGCAGGCGCGCCTGTTCGCGGTCTTCACCCCAGGCAATCAACTTGCCGAGCATCGGGTCGTAGAAGGGCGACACGCTGTCGCCTTGCTCGACGCCACTGTCCACGCGGCGTCCAGGGCCCTGGCTGGACTCGCGGTACAGCGCCAGGTGCCCGGTGGCGGGCAGAAAGTCATTGGCCGGGTCTTCGGCATACAGCCGCACTTCAATTGCATGACCGTTCAACGCGACCTGTTCTTGCGTGATCGGTAGCGCCTCACCTTGGGCCACCCGGATCTGCCAGGCCACCAGGTCGAGGCCGGTAATCGCTTCGGTCACCGGATGCTCGACTTGCAGCCGCGTGTTCATCTCCATGAAGAAAAACTCGCCACGGGCATCCAGCAAAAACTCCACCGTACCTGCGCCGACATACCCGATGGCCTGGGCAGCGCGCACGGCCGCTTCGCCCATGGCCCGGCGCTGCTCGACACTCAAGCCGGGTGCCGGGGCTTCTTCCACGACTTTCTGATGGCGCCGCTGGATCGAGCAGTCGCGCTCATTGAGGTACAGGCAATGACCTTGCTGGTCGGCAAACACTTGGATCTCGACATGCCGCGGCTTGAGCAGGTATTTCTCCACCAGCATCTGCCCGTTGCCGAACGACGACAGCGCCTCACGCTGGGCGGAGGCCAGGGCTTCGGCCAGTTGGCTGACGTCCTCGACCACCTTCATCCCCTTGCCACCGCCGCCCGCCGTGGCCTTGAGCAGCACCGGGTAGCCGATACGCTCACAGGCGGCGCGGAAGGTCTCCAGGTCCTGGGCCTCGCCGTGATAACCCGGCACAAGGGGTACGCCAGCCGTTTCCATCAAGGCCTTGGCCGCGGATTTGCTGCCCATGGCGTCGATGGCCGAGGCGGGCGGGCCGAGGAAGATCAAGCCTGCCGCCTCGATGGCTCGGGCGAAGCCGGCGTTTTCTGAAAGGAAGCCGTAGCCGGGGTGAATCGCCTGGGCGCCGCTGGCGTGGGCGGCGGCAATCAGCTTGTCGATTTGCAGGTAACTGTCGGTGGCTTTGCTGCCGCCCAGGTCGACGCGGATATCGGCTTCACGGCTATGGCGGGCATCGCGGTCGATGGCGCTGTGCACAGCCACGGTGGTCAACCCCATGGCCTTGGCGGTGCGCATGACCCGGCAGGCGATCTCGCCACGGTTGGCCACCAGAACGGTGGAGAGTGTGCTCATGAGCGTGGCTCCTGATTTTGCCAACTTGGCGCACGCTTTTGCAGAAACGCGCGCAAACCTTCCTGGCCCTCGGCGCTCACCCGAATACGCGCAATGGCATTTTCGCAATAGCGTCGCAATGCGGGGGTGAGGGCACCGTTGCCCACTTCGCGCAGCAAATCCTTACTGGCACGCATGGCCGCCGGGCTGTTTTGCAGCAGGTTGGTGACCCACAGGTCCACCTGTTGATCCAGGCTCTCGGCCGGATAACTGTCCGCCAGCAAGCCGATCTCCCGTGCGCGCTGGCCGCCGAACCGCTCGGCTGTCAGTGCATAACGACGGGCAGCGCGTTCGCCGATGGCCTGCACCACGAACGGGCTGATCACCGCCGGCGCCAGGCCGATACGCACTTCCGACAGGCAGAACTGCGCATCATCGGCGCCGATGGCCATGTCACAGCAACTGATCAGGCCCAGCGCGCCCCCGTAGGCCGCGCCTTGCACCACCGCCAACGTGGGGATTTTCAGCTTGGACAGGTTGTACATCAGCTCTGCCAGTTCCCGGGCGTCGTCCAGGTTGGTGTGGTAGTCCAACTCGGCCGATTGCTGCATCCAGGCCAGGTCGGCACCGGCGCTGAAGTGCTTGCCACGCCCGCGCAGTACCAGGAAGCGCAGGGACGGGTCGCCTTGTACGCGGTCAAGGGCCAGGATCAGCTCGCGGATCATCTGCGCGTTGAACGCGTTGTTCTTGGCTTCGCGGCTGAGCCACAGCGTGGCAAAGCCACGGCGGTCAGTGATCAGTTCGAGGGTGTTGAAGTCGCTCATGCAAGGAGCTCCGAAATAATGAGAGGCCTCCTGTAGGAGCGAGCTTGCTCGCGAAGATCGTCAACGATAACGCGGGGCTTCAGAATGACCGCGTTGCCCTGAGGTTCTTCGCGAGCAAGCTCGCTCCTACAGGCTACATGCGGAACACGCCGAAGCGGCTCGGCTCGATGGGGGCGTTCAGTGCGGCGGACAAGGCCAGGGCCAGCACGTCACGGGTCTGCAGCGGGTCGATCACGCCGTCATCCCACAAGCGCGCGCTGGAGTAGTAGGGGTGGCCCTGGGTTTCATACTGGTCGAGGATCGGCTGCTTGATCGCGTCTTCCTCCTCGGCACTGAAACCGTTGCCGGCGCGCTCAGCCTGTTCGCGCTTGACCTGCACCAACACCCCGGCGGCCTGTTCGGCCCCCATCACGCCAATGCGTGCGTTGGGCCACATCCACAAAAAGCGCGGGTCATAGGCGCGGCCACACATCCCATAGTTACCCGCACCAAAGCTGCCGCCGATGATCACGGTGAATTTCGGCACTTTGGCGCACGCCACGGCGGTGACCAGCTTGGCGCCGTGCTTGGCAATGCCGCCGGCTTCGTACTTCTGGCCGACCATAAAGCCGGTGATGTTTTGCAGGAACAGCAGCGGAATCCCGCGCTGGCAGGCCAGTTCGATAAAGTGCGCGCCTTTTTGCGCGGCTTCGGCGAAGAGGATGCCGTTGTTGGCCAGGATCGCTATCGGGTAGCCATGCAAGTGCGCAAAGCCGCACACCAGGGTCGTGCCGAACAGGGCCTTGAACTCATCGAACACCGAGCCGTCCACCAGCCGTGCGATGACTTCGCGCACATCAAAGGGTTGCTTGGCATCCGCCGGGATCACGCCGTACAACTCTTCGCTGCTGTACAGCGGCGCCACCGGCGGGCGTTGCAGCAGCTCACCCTGCTTGCGCCAATTGAGGTTGGCCACGCTGCGCCGTGCCAGTGCCAGGGCGTGTTCATCGCTGTCGGCATAGTGGTCGGCTACGCCCGAGACCTTGCAGTGCACATCGGCACCGCCCAGGTCTTCGGCGCTCACCACTTCACCGGTGGCGGCCTTCACCAGCGGCGGGCCGGCGAGGAAGATGGTGGCTTGCTGGCGCACCATGATCGTTTCGTCGGCCATGGCCGGCACGTAGGCGCCGCCGGCGGTGCACGAGCCCATCACCACGGCAATCTGGGGAATGCCCTGGGCGCTCATATTGGCCTGGTTGAAGAAGATCCGCCCGAAGTGCTCGCGGTCGGGGAACACCTCGTCCTGGCGCGGCAGGTTGGCGCCGCCGGAGTCCACCAGGTAGATGCACGGCAGGCGGTTCTGCTCGGCGATGGTCTGGGCGCGCAGGTGCTTTTTGACGGTCAGCGGGTAATAGGAGCCGCCTTTGACAGTGGCATCGTTGGCCACGATCATGCATTCGACGCCTTCCACCCGGCCGATGCCGGCAATCACCCCGGCAGCCGGGACGTCTTCGCCATACACCTGATGAGCTGCCAGTTGGCTGAGCTCAAGAAACGGCGAACCCGGGTCGAGCAGACGGTTGATACGCTCGCGGGGTAACAGTTTGCCGCGTGAGGTGTGGCGTTCCTGGGCCTTGGCGCCGCCACCTTGATGGACATGGGCGAGCAGGCTGTGCAGGGCGTCGACCTGTTCAAGCATCGCCGCGCGGTTGGCGGAAAATTCCGCAGAACGCGGGTTGAGCTGGGTGTGCAGGGTGGCCATGGGCGTGCTCCTTCAGCGGGTTTCGTTGAACAGTTCGCGACCGATCAACATCCGCCGAATCTCACTGGTGCCCGCACCAATTTCGTAGAGCTTGGCGTCACGCAACAGGCGCCCGGCGGGGAATTCGTTGATATAGCCATTGCCGCCCAGAATCTGGATCGCATCCAGGGCCATTTGCGTGGCGCGCTCGGCGCTGTAGAGGATCACGCCCGCGGCGTCCTTGCGCGTGGTCTCGCCACGCTCGCACGCCTGGGCCACCGCGTAGAGGTAGGCGCGGCTGGCGTTGAGTTGGGTGTACATGTCGGCGACCTTGCCCTGGATCAACTGGAATTCGCCGATGCTCTGGCCGAACTGCTTGCGGTCGTGGATGTAGGGCACGATCAAGTCCATGCATGCCTGCATGATCCCGGTAGGCCCTCCGGAGAGCACCACGCGCTCGTAGTCCAGGCCGCTCATCAACACTTTCACGCCGCCATTGAGCACGCCGAGGATGTTTTCTTCGGGTACCTCGACGTCGTCGAAAAACAGCTCGCAGGTGTTGGAGCCGCGCATGCCCAGCTTGTCGAATTTATTGCTGCGGCTGAAGCCTTTCCAGTCGCGCTCAACGATGAAGGCGGTGATGCCGTGGGGGCCTTTTTCCAGGTCCGTCTTGGCGTAGATCACATAGGTATGGGCGTCCGGGCCGTTGGTGATCCAGGTCTTGCTGCCATTGAGTACGTAATGGTCGCCGCGCTTGTCGGCGCGCAGTTTCATCGACACCACGTCGGAACCGGCATTCGGCTCGCTCATGGCCAGGGCGCCGATGTGCTCGCCGCTGATCAGCTTGGGCAGGTACTTGAGTTTTTGTGCGCGGTTGCCGTTGCGGTTGATCTGGTTGACGCACAGGTTGGAGTGCGCCCCGTAGGACAACGCCACCGAGGCCGAGCCACGGCTGATTTCTTCCATGCTCACCACATGGGCCAGGTAACCCAGGCCGGCACCGCCGTATTCCTCGGGCACGGTGATGCCCAGCAGGCCCATGTCGCCGAACTTGCGCCACAGGTCGGCGGGGAACAGGTTGTCGATGTCGATCTGGGCCGCGCGCGGTGCGATCTCCTTGGCCACGAAGGACTGCACCTGGTCGCGCAGCATGTCGATGGTCTCGCCGAGGGCGAAGTTCAGGGACGGGTAACTCATGGACAGGCACCTTAATGTGAGCTTTGTTGTTGTGTGGGCGGGGCGCGGGAGGAGGGCGCTCACCTTTACGTTAACGTAAGCTTGCGTTACGGCGCTGTCAATCGTAGTTTACGTATACGTCAACCTACAAAAAAGATAACAGGGGTCGTTATGGATCAACTGCACCCGAGCTACAGCCGTGGCTCCCAGGACAAGACCTTGCTGGCCATGACCATTGGCCAGGCATTCGATCACACCGTTGCGCAGTATCCAGATGGCGAAGCCTTGGTGGTGCGCCACCAGCAGCGGCGCTACACCTGGCGGCAGCTGGCCGAGACGGTTGAGCTGCACGCCCGCGCGTTCCTCGCCCTGGGTATGCAAACCGGTGACCGCCTGGGTATCTGGGCGCCTAACTGTGCCGAGTGGCTGATCTGCCAAGTGGCAAGCGCCAAGCTCGGGGTGATCCTGGTCAATATCAACCCGGCCTATCGCAGCAGCGAATTGGACTACGTGCTCAAACAATCCGGCTGTCAATGGCTGGTGTGCGCCGGCTCGTTCAAAAGCTCCGATTACCACGCCATGCTCCAGGCGCTGAAGCCCGAGCTGCGCGGCCTTCTCAGCCTGGACCCCAGCCCGCCGCCTGAATTCATGCCCTGGTCGCAGTTGGCGGCCCTTGGCGCAGGCGTGCCGCCCGAGCAACTGCAAAGCCGTCAGGCCAGCCTGCATTTCGATCAACCTGTGAATATCCAGTACACCTCCGGCACCACCGGCTTCCCCAAGGGCGCCACCCTCAGTCACCACAACATCCTCAATAACGGTTACATGGTCGGTGAAAGCCTGGGCCTGACGGCAGGGGACCGCCTGGTGATCCCAGTGCCGCTGTACCACTGCTTCGGCATGGTCATGGGCAACCTCGGTTGTATCACCCACGGCACCACCATGATCTACCCCAATGACGGCTTCGACCCGTTGCTGACGCTGAGCGCCGTCGCCGAAGAACAAGCCACCGGCTTATATGGCGTGCCGACCATGTTTATCGCGCTGCTCGATCACCCACGCCGGGCCGAGTTCGAGGTGTCCAGCCTGCGCACCGGGATCATGGCCGGGGCCACATGCCCGATCGAGGTGATGCGTCGGGTCATTCATGAGCTGCACATGGCAGAGGTGCAGATTGCCTATGGCATGACTGAAACCAGCCCGGTGTCGCTGCAGACCGGCGCAGATGACGATATCGAACGGCGTGTCACCACGGTGGGCCGCACCCAACCGCAACTGGAAACCAAGATTGTCGACGAGGCCGGTAACACCGTGGCCCGTGGCGTGATCGGTGAACTGTGCACCCGGGGCTACAGCGTGATGCTGGGTTACTGGAACAACCCTGAAGGCACCCGTGAGGCCATCGACGATGCCGGCTGGATGCACACCGGTGACCTGGCGACCATGGATGAGGAGGGTTACGTGTGCATTGCCGGGCGTAACAAGGACATGATCATTCGTGGGGGGGAGAACGTTTACCCGCGGGAGCTGGAAGAGTTTTTCTTTACTCACCCGGCGGTGGCGGACGTGCAGATCGTTGGCATCCCGGATGAGCGTTATGGCGAAGAGATTGTTGCCTGGATCAAGTTCCATCCCGGTCAGGTGGCCAATGAGTTGGAGTTGTTGAGCTGGTGCAAGGACCGCATCGCCCATTTCAAGACGCCCAGGTATTTCAAGATCGTGGATGAGTTTCCGATGACGGTGACGGGCAAGATTCAGAAATTTCGGATGCGCGAGATTTCCATCCAGGAGCTGCAAGCGCGCTGACAACGTCAAACCCTGGGAGCTGGCTTGCCTGCGATGGCGGCCTGACTGCCGGCCCACATCTACCTGATACCCCGCGAACCTGCTGTGCCACCCAAATAGTGAAACCCAGAAAGCACAAAGGGGACCCGAAGGTCCCCTTTAATTTGTCGTTGCGTGCTCTTTTCTTATTATTGAGGGGCGGCCTGTTGTTGTTTTTGGTAGCCGTGGCCCGTACCGCTTTTTTTGGCGACCCCCATCCGGGGTCAAGAGCAAACGTATTTTTTTGAACGCTGACCTGCTTCTTCGTAAACGATCCAACCAGTGGGTAGCTACCTGAGGTAGTTTTATTTTTCTCTATCCGGTTGCGGGTTTCGGCATGCCGTACCCTGGGAAGCACATCTTCTCCAAAAAAATCTGTTAGCTGCGTCTCTGCCGTGTTGTTTTTGTTATGTCAGAGTCGTTTCGTCTTATTTTTATTAGGTTTGGCGCTTTTTATTCTTGTTATGCCATAGAGATAGCAGAAGGCGTGCCAACTTTTTAAAAGCCTTTAAAATCAACGAGTTGGTTTTTTGTCAGTATTTTCTTTCAGTTTGCACGGCGGATTTTGTTCCCGCGTTACCCGTTATGCCGGGAAGCGGTAACACATTCTCACAGCTGTGCTACTCACCTGCGTTACGCACCTTCGCCACGCGGGAACCCGTAGGCCGTCCCAGCACCTGGCTGATCTGCTGGCCGGCGCCAATCAAGCGTTCCAGGTCGATGCCCGTGTCGATGCCCAGGCCGTTGAGCAGGTACAGCACGTCCTCGGTGGCGACGTTACCGCTGGCGCCTTTGGCGTAAGGGCAGCCGCCCAGGCCTGCGATTGAGCTGTCGAACACCGTGATGCCTTCCAGCAGGCTGGCGTAGATGTTAGCGATGGCCTGCCCGTAGGTGTCATGGAAATGCCCGGCCAGCTTGTCCCGTGGCACTTGGGCGCCGACCACTTCGAACAGGCGCCGGGTAGCGCCCGCCGTGCCGGTACCGATGGTGTCGCCCAGGGACACTTCATAGCAGCCCATGGCATACAGCTCGCGGGCGACGGCCGCCACTTGCTCCGGGGCGATCTCGCCTTCATAGGGGCAACCCAGCACACAGGACACATAACCGCGCACGCTGACGCCGTGCTGCTTGGCGGCGGCCATGATCGGTGCGAAGCGCTCCAGGCTTTCGCTGATGGAACAATTGATATTGCGCTGCGAGAACGCCTCGGACGCCGCCGCAAACACCGCGACTTCCTTGACCCCGGCCGCCAGCGCATCCTCGAACCCACGCAGGTTCGGTGCCAGTGCGCCATAGGTCACGCCGGGCTTGCGCTGGATCTGCGCAAACACTTCGGCTGAACCTGCCATTTGCGGCACCCATTTGGGCGAGACAAAACTACCGACTTCGATATAGCTCAAGCCAGCGGCGCTCAACGCGTCTACCAATCGGACTTTATCCGCCACGCTGATGGGCTGGGCTTCGTTCTGCAAACCGTCGCGCGGGCCGACTTCAACCAGGCGTACGTGGGAGGGGAGGGACATGGCAGTTACCTTCTGTTCAATGGCCGGCTTGGCTGATGGTCTGCGCCAGGGCCTGGGTGCAACGCTCTTCAGCGGTGTCCAGTTCCAGCTTCATCTGTTCGATATCCAGCAGTTGTTGTTCCAGCTGTTCACGGCGTTCGGCGATCTTGGCCAGCATGCTGTTGAGTTGGATCTGGTTGCCGCCGGTGGGGTCGTAGAGTTCGATCAGTTCGCGGCATTCGGCCAGGGAGAAGCCGATGCGCTTGCCACGCAGGATCAGCTTGAGGCTGACCTTGTCCCGCGCCGAGTAAATGCGCTCCTGGCCCCGACGTTCGGGGGCCAGGAGGCCTTGTTCTTCATAGAAACGAATGGCGCGGGTGGTGATGTCAAGCTCGCGGGCGAGGTCGGAGATGCTGTAGGTGGTGCTCATGGCGGTGCTCAAGGAAGTCTTGGCGCTAAGCTAATTGCAGGTTGACGTAAACGTCAAGGCTGCTGGGCTTTCTTTTCCTGGGCCGTCACCTGCTGGCACAACTCGATCATCTGTTCACGCATCCAGCGGTTCGCCGGGTCCTGGTCGGTGCTTTCGTGCCAGTACAAATGGGTTTCCACCGGCGGCAAGTTGTTGACCGGCAAATGGAACCAGTGCAGTTCATGACGGCGAGCGAAACGCTCGGGCACGGTCATCACCATGTCGGTCTGTTGCAGCACCTGGGAGGCCATCAGGTAATGCTGGGAACGCAGGGCGATCTTGCGCTGAATGCCCATCTTGCCCAAGGCCAGGTCCACATAGCCCAAACCGTTGCGGCGGCTGGAAATATGGATGTGAGTCAGTGAGAGGTAATCATCCAGCGTGAATTTATCCTTGCCCGCCATCGGGTGGCCCTTGCGCATGGCACACACGTAGCGGTCTTCCATCAGCTTGACGTGACGCACCTGCGGGTCGGTATTGAGCGGCGCATCCACGGCAAAATCCAGGCGCCCGGCGGCCAGTTCCTTGGTGGTTTCGCGGCGTTTGGACAGGAAACTCTCGATCACCACGGTCGGCGCCAGGCGACGCAGGCGCTGGAACAGCAGCGGCAGGATCACGGCCTCGGTCAGGTCGGTCATGCTGATGCGGTAGGTCTTGGCCGCCTGCTGCGGGTTGAAGATGCGGCTTTCCTGCACCGACACGCGCAACAACGACAACGCATTGCGCACCGGGCCGATAATATTCTGCGCCATGGGCGTGGGCACCATGCCTTGGGCGGTGCGCACGAACAGCGGGTCGTTGAAGGTCTCGCGCAACCGTGCCAGGGCGTTGGACACCGCCGGCTGGGTGATACCGACGATCTGCCCGGCGCGGGTCAGGTTGGCTTCGGTGTAGATCGCATCAAAGACGATGAAGAGGTTGAGATCGACCTTGCTCAGATTCATTTCGTTGCGCTCTTATTGTGAGGTGCTCATACGCCGATCATATATCGGTGATGAATGTTAATACACGGCGAGAATAGGTTAGGTAAATTATGAGCGCTGTTCTAGCATCGAATGCATGACCTAAACAACCTCTCAGAGAAGGGAGCTGCTCATGGATTTCGCCTATTCGCCCAAGGTTCAGGAACTGCGTGAACGCGTCACTGCGTTCATGGACGCTTATGTCTACCCAGCCGAACCGGTGTTCGAACGCCAAGTCAGCGAAGGTGATCGCTGGCAGCCCACGGCAATCATGGAAGAGCTCAAGGCCAAGGCGAAGGCCGAGGGCTTGTGGAACCTGTTCCTGCCGGAATCCGAACTGGGCGCCGGCCTGAGCAACCTGGAATACGCACCCTTGGCGGAAATCATGGGCCGCTCGTTGCTGGGCCCGGAGCCATTCAACTGCTCCGCTCCCGACACCGGCAATATGGAAGTGCTGGTGCGCTACGCCAACGAAGAACAGAAGCAGCGTTGGCTCGAACCCTTGCTGCGCGGCGAGATTCGCTCGGCTTTTGCCATGACCGAACCGGACGTGGCGTCCTCGGACGCCACCAACATGGCCGCCCGCGCCGAACGCCAGGGCGACGAGTGGGTGATCAACGGCAAGAAGTGGTGGACCTCCGGCGCCTGCGACCCGCGCTGCAAGATCCTGATCTTCATGGGCCTGAGCAACCCCGATGCACCGCGTCACCAGCAGCACTCGATGATCCTGGTGCCGGTCGATACCCCAGGTGTGAAAATCCTGCGGCCGCTGCCGGTATTCGGTTACGACGATGCGCCCCACGGCCATGCCGAAGTGCTGTTCGACAATGTGCGCGTGCCTTATGAAAACGTGTTGCTGGGCGAAGGCCGTGGCTTCGAGATCGCCCAGGGCCGCCTTGGCCCTGGCCGTATCCACCACTGCATGCGTTCGGTCGGCATGGCCGAACGGGCATTGGAATTGATGTGCAAACGCTCGGTCAGCCGCACCGCATTCGGCAAGCCCTTGGCGCGATTGGGCGGCAATATCGACAAGATCGCCGACTCACGCATGGAAATTGACATGGCGCGCCTGTTGACCTTGAAAGCGGCGTACATGATGGACACCGTGGGTAACAAAGTGGCGAAAAGCGAAATCGCCCAGATCAAGGTGGTGGCGCCGAATGTGGCCTTGAAGGTCATCGACCGCGCGATCCAGATGCACGGCGGCGCCGGGGTGTCCAATGATTTTCCGCTGGCCTATATGTACGCCATGCAACGCACCCTGCGCCTGGCCGACGGCCCGGACGAAGTGCACCGTGCGGCGATTGGCAAGTTCGAGATTGGCAAATATGTGCCGCGGGAATTGATGCGCGGCGGGCAGTAACACCGCGTCGCCGATGAGCGTTCCCACGCTCTGCGTGGGAACGCCTCCCGTGACGCTCTGCGTCACCCTCTCAAGAGCGGACGCGGAGCGTCCAGAGCGGCATTCCCACGCGGAGCGTGGGAACGGTCCTCAGTACACCCAAACCTCCACTCGCCGATTCTTGATCCGGCCTTCATCCGCAGTATTGGCCGCCACCGGCATCTGCGCGCCAAACCCGCGAATATCCTTGAGCACCACGCCGCTCTTGACCAGCTCTCGGCGCACTGCCATCGCCCGCAACTTCGATAGCAGCGCCGCACGTTGCGGATCATTCTTGGTATCGCCAAACCCCACCAGCGTCACCTGTTTATTCAGCTTGCCGTGGCTTCTGATATAGGCGACCACCCGCTGCACATCCTGGCGCGCTTTATTGTCGAGGCTGGCGCTGCCCTCGTCGAAGCGAAAATTCACCGTCAGGCGCTGAGCGTCTCGGGCGATGGCCTGGTAATCGTCGGGCATCGGCGGGCGCGGCGCGACACCGATCGCTTGCACCTGCTGGGCGATGAAGCCATTGGCAGCCACAATCGCCTGGCCCTTGCTGCCTTGGGAAAACTCCACCAACGCCTTGGCCCATGGGTTGCGGGAAGAGGGCGGCAAGTAGAAGAACAGCCGACGTGACAGCGGGTAATCCTCGGTGGCGATCAGGCTGGTCAGCGGCAACATCGGTTGCGAGTCGCCGTCGACAATCGCCACCGCCTTGGCCTGGCGCACAGAGGGCAGGCCGATAAAACCGATGCCCTGGGGGTCCTGGCTCACCGCATCGGACAGCTGTTCGCTGGATTCAAAGCGCTTGGCCGAGGGTGCAAGCGGTTGGCCGCGGCGGCTCAGCACCAGTTCGCGGAAGGTGTCGAAGGTGCCGGATTGATCATCCCGGGCATATAAATGAATGGGCCCGCCTGTACCTCCCAGCGCCTCCCAGGTGCTGACCTCGCCGTTGAAGATCTGCGCCAATTGTTCGGTGTTCAGGGTACTGAGTGAGTTACGCGGGTTGACGATGATTGCCAGGCCATCGATGGCGATCACATGCTCGGCGCCTGGGCTTTTCAAGTCCCCCAGGGGATCGAGGTCCACCAGCTCGCTGTCTTTGATCGGGCGGGACGCTGCGGCGAGGTCGGCGCGGTTGTTTTTCAGCGCCGCAAAGCCGGTGCTGGAACCGTGGGCCGCGACCTCGATCGTGACCGTCTGGCCTTGGCGTGTCTTGCCGACCACGCGCTGCTCATTCACCCCGGCACCCGGTTCAGCACGCACATCCTGCAAGCCCTGATACTCCATCAAGCCTTTGACCAGCGCCGGGCCGAGTGCCGCGCCGATGGTGTTGGAGCCCTGGATGCACAGGGCCGGGCCTTGGTCGGGAATGGACAGAGGGGCCGCCACGGCGGGGAGTGCGATTGCAAAACACAGGAACAGAACGCGCAGCATCATGCCGGCACCTTCTCAAACCGAGGGAGTGCCGGGAGATTAAGTCAGTTGGATTGCAGTCATATGACTGACACAACACAAATCAACTGTGGGAGCTGGCTTGCCTGCGAAAGCGTGAGTGCAGCAGCAGGTGCGGTGACTGACACACCGCCTTCGCGGGCAAGCCCGCTCCCACATTCAGATCTTCACCAAGCCAACTGTCAGCTCAGTTCCAACCAGATCGGCGCATGGTCCGACGGTTTCTCCAGCCCACGCAAATCATAATCCACCCCGGCGTCCTTGACCCGTGGCACCAACCCGGTGGACGCCAAGATCACGTCGATGCGCAGCCCGCGCTTGGGCTCGTCCTCAAAGCCACGGCTGCGGTAATCGAACCAACTGAAACGGTCGGTCACGTCCGGGTTGAGGTGGCGGAAGCTGTCGACCAGGCCCCAGTTCTTCAAGCGTGCCATCCACTCGCGTTCTTCCGGCAGGAAGCTGCACTTGCCGGTTTTCAGCCAGCGCTTGGCGTTGTCGGCGCCAATGCCGATGTCGCAGTCCTCTGGGGAAATGTTCACGTCGCCCATCACCACCAGTGCCTGGTCATTGCTGAACTGGGTTTCCAGCAAGTGCTGCAAGTCTGCATAGAAGCGCTTTTTGGCCGGGAACTTGGTTGGGTGGTCGCGGCTTTCGCCCTGGGGGAAGTAGCCGTTCATGATGGTCACTGGGTGGCCGTTTTCATCGGCGAAGGTGCCCCAGATAAACCGACGCTGGGCGTCTTCTTCATCGCTGGCAAAGCCTTTGTGCACGCTCAACGCTTCTTTGCGCGAGAGCAGGGCCACGCCGTAGTGGCCTTTCTGCCCGTGGTAGTACACGTGATAACCCAGGGCCTGCACTTCGGCCAACGGGAACTGATCATCGTGGACCTTGGTTTCCTGCAAACCGATCACGTCCGGTTGATGCTTTTCAATCAGCGCCGCCAACTGATGAGGGCGAGCACGCAGCCCGTTGATATTGAAGGAGACGATTTTCATGGTCGGCAGTCCAGTCTGGCAAAAGGGCGATGCTAGCCGACAAGTCGGACGGGGGCCAGCGTGGCGGTAGGGTGAATGCGCTGCTAAGGTGGGAACGACTGGAGCTGTGCAGGTTCGTACCCATAAGAACGCCATGTTTGAGTGGCGCCCAGGGAGATTGATTGTTATGCCAGACACTTCGACGGCCACTGCCGAAATCCGCCTGCTCAATAGCGGCTACTCCCGGGAAGCGCGATCCCTGCTGTACCAGGCGTATCGCCATGAGCCGACCTTCGCCTATATTTTCGAAGCCGAGCGGCCGGGCTATGAGCAGCGAGTACGTGCCACTGTGCGCGAACTGGTCAAGCAGCATTTCTTCCAGAAACTTCCGGCCATCGGCCTGTTCGTCAACGACCGGCTGATCGGCATCGCCCTGATTGCACCGCCGCAACGGCGCCTGGGCATCACCGAAAGCTGGGCCTGGCAAATCCGCATGTGGCTGAGCACGGGCGTGCGCGGTACGCGGCGTTACCTGGAATACCATCATGCCGTCATGGCGTGCCTGCCCAACGAGTCTGTGCATGTGCTGCCGTTGCTGGGCATTCACCCGCAGTTTCAGGGCAAGCACCATGGTGAGCAGTTGCTGGAAGCGGTACACAATTGGTGTGCCGACGACCCGCATTCATCCGGCGTGGTGCTCGACACCGGCAACTCCCGTTACCTGGATTTCTACAAGCGCCAGGGCTATGAGGAAATCGGCGAAGTCGCCGTAGGGCCGGTGCGCGAGCATGTGTTTTACCATCCCAATCCCCAGGCGTTACATCCTGCAACGGCTTAGAACAGAATTATTCAGACTAATCCTGGTTCAAAGTTCCTCCCTCGCTCGTGTAGCATCCGCGCCTATGAAGTTTCCAGGAAGATTTACCAGCGGCTTGATTCTGCTGTTCACAAGCTGCGGCGCATTGGCGCAAAGCGAACTGGACGTGCGGATCAAACCCTCAAACGACGCGCTGAAAGCCAACATCGAAGGCTATATCGGCGGTGTGGGCGATCGTGATGAAGAAGCCTTGCTGCGGTTCAGCCGTGGCGCCGAGGAGCAGGCGCGCAAAGCCGCGCAGGCCTTGGGCTACTATCAGCCACAGATTGCCAGCGAGGTGAAGGGCGGCAAGAACCCGCGCCTGACCCTCACCATCGACCCCGGCGAACCGGTGCATTTGCGCGACGTGACTCTGCGGGTCGATGGCCCGGCTGCGAGCCTCAAGGCCTTTCGCGTGCCCGCCAGCGACGACCTCAAATCCGGCGCCGTGCTCAACCACGGCCATTACGAAGACGCCAAGCGCCTGATCCAGAACCAGGCCTCGCGCTACGGTTTTTTCAGCGGGCGCTTCACCAGCCAGAAACTTGCCGTAGACCCTCAAGCGGGCGTGGCCGACATCGAACTCATTTACGACAGCGGCCCGCGCTACAGCATGGGCAAGGTCAGCTTTACGGGCGACACGCCCTTTGATGAAGAGCTGTTGCAGCGCATGGTGCCGTTCAAACCCGGCACGCCCTATGACTCCGAACTGGTCGCCGAACTCAATCAGAACCTGCAAGCCAGCGGCTTCTTTGAAGGCGTGCGCGTCGACGCCAGCCCCACCGCCGCCACCGATGACGTGATCCCGGTGGCGGTGCAACTGGACACCCGCAAGCCGCGCACCATGGGCCTGGGCCTGGGTTACTCCACCGACGTCGGCCCACGGGGCAAAGCCAACTGGACGCGCCATTGGGTCAACCCCCAGGGCCACAGTTATGGCTGGGAAGCTGAACTGTCGGCGCCGCGGCAGAACGTCGGGCTGTGGTACGACATCCCGCTCGACCCGCCGCTCACCGACAAACTGCGCTTTGCCGGCGGCTATCAGAACGAAGAGATCGCCAACACCGACACCTTGAGCAAGCTGCTCACCATCGGCCCCGAATGGCACAGCAAGTTGCCCAGTGGCTGGACGCGTGTGATCTCCCTCAAGTACCAACGCGAGGAATACCGCCTGGGCAATGACTCGGGCCTGAGTAACCTGCTGATGCCCGGCGTGAGTTATTCCTACCTGCGCAGTGACAACCGCATCGACCCGCACCATGGTTACCGCCTGATGTTCGACACCAAGGTCGCCAAAGAGGGCCTGGGGTCCGACACCAACCTGCTTTACGGCACGGCCACCGTCAAAGGCCTGACCACCTTGTGGGACAACCACCGCTTCCTGGGCCGTGCGCAATTTGGCGGCAGTGCCACCAATGGCTACAAATCCGTGCCGCCGTCGCTGCGCTTCTTCGCCGGTGGTGACCAGAGCGTGCGCGGTTACGAGTACCAGACGCTGTCGCCCGAGAACGATAGGGGCGACCGCATCGGTGGCCGCTACATGGTGGCCTTGAGCGCCGAGTATCAATATTCCATCACCGACAAATGGCGTATCGCGACTTTTATCGACCAGGGCAACTCGTTTAACAACCTCGACCTGCCGAGCCTGAAAACCGGCGTGGGCGTCGGCGTGCGCTGGGTCTCCCCGGTGGGGCCGATTCGCCTCGACCTGGCCCATGCCCTCGAAGATCCGGGCGGCGTTCGCTTGCACTTTTCCATGGGGCCTGAGCTGTGATGCGTGGTTTGAAAATAGCGGGGCTGGCGCTGTTCGCCATCCTCGCCTTGCTGTTGTTGGCGCTGTGTTCAGTGCTTGGCACCCAGGCGGGCAGTCGCTGGGCCTTGGGCCAGGTGCCAGGTTTGAGCGTGGAAAATTTCCAGGGGCGTCTGGACGGGCAGTGGAGCGCCGACCATCTGCTGTGGCAGCAGGATGGCAGCCGCGTCGAGTTGAATGCGCCAAAGTTTGACTGGTCGCCCGGCTGCCTGCTTCGCATGACCCTTTGCATCGACCAATTGGATGTGGAACAGGTCAGCCTGGAATTTGCGCCCAGTACCGACGAAAGCAGCAGCGGTCCGATCCAATTGCCTGAGCTCAAGCTGCCGGTTGCGATCCAGTTGGGCGATGTGCGCATCGGTCGCCTGCTGTTCAACGGCAGCGAAGAACTCAAGGGCCTGCAACTGGCGGCGCATTGGACTGGCGCCGGTATGCAGATCGACTCGGTACATTTACAACGCGACGACCTGGTGCTGGACCTCGCCGGCCTGCTGCAACCCACCGGCGACTGGCCGCTGAACGCCACCGGCAACCTCAGCCTGCCCTACGCCCCAGGCGGTGTTCCCTGGAGCGTTGCGCTCAAGATCGATGGCGACCTGCTCAAGACCCTCAAGCTCGACGCCGACAGCAGCGGCTACCTGCCCGCCAAGCTCACTGGCGAGCTGCAACCCCTGGTGGAAAACCTACCGGCGCAGGTGCACATCACCTCCGAATCGTTCAAACCCAGCGCAGACCTGCCAGATACCCTGCAACTCAACCAACTGGACCTGAGCGCCGAAGGTGACCTGAGCAATGGTTACCAATTGCTGGGTAAAGCCGTGCTACCGGCCGAAAAAGGCCCGGTGGATTTACTGCTCAAGGGCAAGGTTGACGCCAAGGGCGCGCAGATCGCCGGTCTGGACCTGACGGCCGGCGACAAGCAAAGCCTCAAGCTCAGTGCCAACCTGGACTGGCAGCAAGGCTTCAGCGCGGACGCCAAGATCGACTGGCTGGATTTTCCCTGGCACCGCCTCTATCCGCTCATCGACGAACCGCAAGTGGCCTTGCGCACCTTCAACGGTGAAATCTCCTATAAAGACGGCAACTACCTGGGCAATCTCAAGGCTGACCTCGACGGCCCGGCGGGCAAGTTCAATGTGGTCACCCCCTTCAGTGGCGACCTCAAGCAGGTCTTCCTACCTGAGCTGAAACTGAGTGCCGGCCAAGGCAAGGCCGAAGGCCACCTGAACCTGCAATTTGCCGACGGCATTGCCTGGGACACCGCCCTGGATCTGTCGGCGCTGAACCCCGCCTACTGGGTCGCAGAGTTGCCCGGCACCCTGGCCGGGCCGCTGCGCAGCAAAGGCGAGTTCAAGAACGAACAGCTCAAGCTCAACGCCGACCTGGACCTCAAGGGTCGCCTGCGCGGCCAAACCGCCGTGCTCGCCGCCAAGGCCGAAGGCGCCGGCGAACAATGGACCCTCGCCAACCTGGACATCCGCCTGGGCGACAACCGCATCAACGGCAGCGGCAGCCTGCAACAGCGTCTGGCCGGGCAGATCGACATCAAGCTGGCGCGCCTGGCCCAGCTCTGGCCGCAACTGCGTGGGCAAGTCAACGGGCGTGTCGAGGTGGCCGGCACCTTGAAAGCCCCTCAAGGCAAGCTCGACCTCAAGGGCCAGCAACTGGCCTTTGCCGACAACCGCCTGCAAAGCCTCAACCTGGACGCCAACCTCGATAGCGCCCAACGCGCCAAGCTCGACCTCAAGGCCAGCGGCATTCAAAGCGGCGAGACGCAAGTTGGCAACCTCACCGCCAGCGCCCAGGGCGATATCAAGAGCCAGAAGGTCCAACTGGCCCTGACTGGCCCGCTGGTCAAGCTGGCCCTGGCATTGGATGGCAACCTCGACAAAGACAACTGGCGCGGGCGCCTGGCCAGCGGCGACGTGCAAGCCGGTGGCCAGGACTGGCGGCTGCAAGCCCCGGCGAAGATCGAACGCCTGGCCGATGGCAAGCTGACCTTTGGCGCGCACTGCTGGGTCTCCGGCGGCGCCAGCCTGTGTGGCGAAGACCAGCGCCTGATGCCCGAGCCGAAGTTGCGTTACCACCTCAAGCAATTCCCCCTCGACAGCCTCGCGGGGTTCTTGCCCAAAGACTTCGCCTGGCAGGGCAGGCTCAACGCCGATGTGCAACTGGACCTGCCCCAGAGCGGCCCAAAAGGTGTGGTCGCGGTGGACGCCAGTGGCGGCACCCTGCGCGTGCGCGACAAGGGCCAGTGGCTGGATTTCCCCTACGACACCCTGAAACTGGAAACCACTCTCAACCCCAAGCGCATCGACACCCAGCTGAATTTCCGTGGCGGCAAGCTCGGCGAGCTGTTGTTGCAGGCGCAGATCAACCCGTTGCCGAACAACAAGCCGATCACTGGCACGTTCAGCCTCACCGGCCTGGACCTCGCCGTCGCGCGGCCCTTTGTGCCGATGGTGGAAACGCTCAACGGCAAACTCAACGGCAATGGCCGTATCTCCGGCGGCTTGCTCGCGCCCCTGGTCAACGGCAACCTGAACCTTGTGGACGGCGAAGTCTCCGGGCCGGAACTGCCCATCAGCCTCGAGGGCCTGAACCTGCAGGCGCAAATCGCCGGCGAAAGCGTGCAGCTCAACGGCGGCTGGCACAGCGGCAAAGCCGGGCAGGGCAGCCTCACGGGGCAGATCGACTGGGGCCGTGCCCTGGTGGTTGACCTCAGCCTCAAAGGCTCGCAACTGCCGGTCGCCGTGGAGCCCTACGCCAAGCTGGAAGTGGCCCCCGACCTGAAGATCAGCCTCAAGGACGACAAGCTGGCGATTGCCGGTAAAGTCCACATCCCCCGTGGCGACATCACCGTACGCGAACTGCCGCCTTCGACGGTCAAGGTGTCCGACGACACCGTGATCATCGGCAGCCAGACCGAAGAGGGCAAAGCGCCGATGGCCATGGCCATGGATATCGACGTGGAGGTAGGCGAAGACCAGCTCAACTTCGCCGGCTTCGGCCTCACCGCCAAGGTCCAGGGCCATGTGCATATCGGCGACAACATGGACACCCGCGGCGAGCTGTGGCTCAACGACGGCCGCTACCGCGCCTACGGCCAACGCCTCAACGTGCGCCGTGCACGGCTGTTGTTTGCCGGGCCGCTGGACCAACCGTTCCTGGATATCGAAGCTGTGCGCGTGGTGGTCGAATCGTCGCGCACCGTGACCGCTGGGATTCGCCTGAGCGGCAGCGCCGAACAACCCACCACGCAGATCTTTTCCGAGCCGGCCATGGCCCAAGAAGATGCGTTGTCATACCTGGTGCTGGGCCGTTCGCGAACCAACACCGGCGAAGACAACAACATGCTCGCCGAAGCCGCCTTGGGCCTGGGCTTGATGGGCAGCGCGGGGGTGACCTCGGACATTGCCAACAAGCTGGGGATTCAGGACTTTGATCTGGACACCCAAGGCACTGGCAACAGTACGGCGGTGGTGGCCAGCGGCAAGATCAACGAGAAGCTCAGCCTGCGTTATGGGGTAGGGGTGTTCGAGCCGGCCAATACCATTGCCTTGCGCTACCTGCTGAGCAAGAAGGTGTACCTGGAAGTGGCGACGGGTGTGGCAAGCTCTCTGGATATCTTCTACAAGCGCGATTTCTGACCGGTATCCGGTAAAAATGTGGGCGGGGGCTTGCCCCCGATAGCGGTGGGTCAGCTACAAACAAGTTGACTGACATACTGTTATCGGGGGCAAGCACCCTCCCACATTTTGGTTTTCATTTCACTCCAGCCTTCGACCAACTACCAAGCAACCTAATTATTCCATTTGACATTCGCTGCCTAAGCAGTAACATCTCGTCACACATTCACTGCCTAGGCAGTAATAAGGTGACTTTCGATGCCTCACTTCACCCCTGACAACTTTCACAACTGCCACCTCGGCCTGTTGCTGGGCCGCGCCGCGATTCTCAAGGACCGCATCATCGACACCCATATGGAACCCCACGGCATCACCGCCGCGCAGTTCAAGGTGTTGATCATCATGGCCCAGTTCGGCGTCGATACCCCGGCGGAGCTGTGCCGCAACCTGTCCCTGGACAGCGGTTCGATGACGCGCATGCTCGACCGGCTGGAGCAAAAAGACCTGCTCAGCCGCAAGCGCTCCGAGCTGGATCGGCGCCAGGTGCAGTTGGTGTTGACCGCCGAGGGCCAGCGCCTGGCGGACATGCTCCCGCACATTGGCGCCAAGGCGCTCAACCAGCTGGCCGGTGTGCTTGAGCCGGGCGAGCTAGAAACCCTGGAGCGCATCCTGAAAAAAATGCTGATCGCTGCGGGTGACCCCATCACGATCCAGCGGGTAGGTCGATCATGAACACTCGCGCACTCAGCCTGGTGCTGGCGGCGATGACGTTGGCCGGTTGCGCCAATTACAGCGGCCTCGACACCCAAGGCCAGCGCCTCGACGCCAACACCCTGCACACCGGCAAGTCCCTGAGCGGGGTGACGCTGTCGAGCGCCGCCTGGCCGGCCGCTGACTGGTGGAAAAGCCTGGGCGACCCTCAGCTTGACGGCCTGATCCAGGAAGCCCTGCAAAACAGCCCCGACATGCAAGTCGCCGACGCCCGTGCGCATCAGGCCGAAGCCGCCGCCTATGCCGCCAACGCCGCGCGTATGCCGACCGTGGATGCCAGCGCCGGCGTGAGCCGTTCGCGCCTGGCCAAGGATCAGGACCCACGCGGGCAGGGCGATGCCTATTCGACGGTGCGCAACATCGGCGCCAGCTTCAATTACAACTTCGACCTCTGGGGCGGCCAGCGCGCCGCCTGGGAAGCGGCGTTGGGCGAGGCCCGTGCTGCCGAAGTCGACCAGCAGGCCGCGCGCCTGACACTGGCCGCGAACGTGGCCAAGGCCTACAGCGACCTGGGCCAGGCGCATATCGTGCGTGACCTGGCCGTCGATGACCTCAAGCGTACCCGCCAGATGCTCGACCTGAGCAAGCGCCGCCTGAGTTCCGGTATCGACAGCGAGTACCAGTTCCAGCAGACCGAGAGCCTGGAAGCCAGTTCTCAGTCGCAACTGATTGATGCGGAAAAACAACTGCAAAGCGCCAAGATCGCGTTGGCTGTGTTGCTCGGCAAAGGCCCGGACCGCGGTGACGAGTTGGCGCGCCCAGCGGTGCTCAAACCCAGCGCCGTGGCCGTGCCGGCGGTGTTGCCTGCCGAGCTGCTCGGCCGTCGTCCGGACCTGGTCGCCGCACGCTGGCGCGTAGAGGCCGCGAGCAAGAACATCGATGCCAGCAAGACCCGCTTCTACCCCAACCTCAACCTGAGCGCGAGCGCCGGTGCCGAGTCGTTGCTGGGCGATGCGATGTTCGGTTCGGCCAGCCGCTTCTTCAATATCGCACCGACGATTTCGCTGCCGATTTTTGACGGCGGCCGCCTGCGCGCCGACCTCGATGCCCGCGACGCCGACTACGACCTGGCCGTGGCCCAGTACAACAAAACCCTGGTGCAAGCCTTGGGTGATATCGGCAACAGCCTGTCCCAACTGCGCGACACCGGGCGGCAGATCCAGGCCCAGCAACATGCCGCTGACATCGCCCAGCAGTCCTACGACACCGGGGTGCAACGCTACAGCTCAGGCATCGGTAACTACCTGGATGTGCTCAGCATCGAACAGCAATTGCTACAGGCCCAGCGTCAGTTGGCCACCCTGAATGCGGCGCAGATCGACCTGTCGATTCAACTGATGCAGGCCCTGGGTGGCGGGTATCACGCCAACAGCGTGGCCGCGACCACCCCAGCTACACGCACGGAATAATTTGAGGTATTTGTCATGGCCACTGCCGAAAGCACCAACGCAACCGAACAACCCAAAGACACCAACCCGCGCAAACGCAAAGTGATGCTGATCGGCCTGGCGCTGATCGTCATCCTCAGTGTGGTGGGCGTGTGGGCCTGGTATGAGTTCTACGGGCGCTTCAATGAGAGCACCGACGACGCCTATGTGAACGGCAACGTGGTGGAGATCACCCCGCTGGTCACCGGCACCGTGGTCAGCATCGGCGCCGACGATGGTGACCTGGTCCATGAAGGCCAGGTGCTGATCAACTTCGACCCCAACGACGCCGCCGTCGGCCTGCAGAGTGCCCAGGCCAACCTGGCCCGCACCGTACGCCAAGTGCGCGGTTTGTACAGCAACGTCGATGGCATGAAAGCCCAAGTCAATGCGCAGAAAGCCGATGTGCAAACCGCCCAGGACAACTACAACCGCCGTAAAACCCTGGCCCAGGGTGGCGCGATTTCCCAGGAAGAACTGTCCCACGCTCGCGACAGCCTGACCGCTGCCAAGAACGCCTTGACCAACCTTGAGCAACAACTCAAAACCACCAATGCCCTGGTGGATGACACGGTGATTTCGTCCCATCCCGATGTGCAAGCGGCCGCCGCGCAACTGCGCCAGGCGTACCTGACCAATGCCCGCAGCACCTTGATCGCGCCGGTCACCGGCTATGTGGCCAAGCGCACCGTGCAACTGGGCCAGCGCGTCCAGCCGGGCACGGCGCTGATGGCGGTGATCCCGCTGGACCAGCTGTGGATCGACGCCAACTTCAAGGAAACCCAACTGCGGGATATGCGCATCGGCCAGCCGGTGGATATCGAGTCGGACATCTACGGCAGCGACGTCAAGTACAGCGGCACCGTCGACAGCCTCGGCGCCGGCACCGGCAGCGCGTTCGCCTTGTTGCCTGCACAGAACGCCACCGGCAACTGGATCAAGATCGTGCAGCGGGTACCCGTGCGCATCCACATCAATGCTGAAGAGCTGGCCAAGCATCCGCTGCGCGTGGGCTTGAGCACCGTGGTGAATGTAGACCTGCACGACCAGAGCGGCCCGGTGCTGGCGCAACAAGCGCCGCAAAAAGCCTCGTTCACCACCAACGTGTATGACCGCCAACTGGCCGAAGCCGATGCCATGATCAACCAGTTGATCCATGACAACAGCGTCGCCGCTCCCAAGGCTGCGCAACGCTGATGAGCAATAACGCCTCGTTCACGCCACCCAGCCTGTTGATGGCCACTATTGGCCTGTCGCTGGCGACCTTTATGCAGGTGCTCGACACCACCATCGCCAACGTGGCGTTGCCGACCATCTCCGGCAACCTGGGGGTGAGTTCGGAGCAGGGCACCTGGGTGATCACCTCGTTTGCGGTGAGCAACGCCATCGCCTTGCCGCTCACCGGTTGGTTGAGCCGGCGCTTTGGCGAGGTGAAGCTGTTTTTGTGGGCGACCCTGCTGTTTGTGCTGGCGTCGTTCCTGTGCGGTATTTCCACCTCGATGCCTGAGTTGATCGGCTTTCGGGTGCTGCAAGGCTTGGTCGCCGGGCCGTTGTACCCGATGACCCAGACCTTGTTGATTGCGGTCTATCCACCGGCCAAGCGCGGTATGGCTCTGGCGTTATTGGCGATGGTCACGGTGGTCGCGCCGATTGCCGGGCCCATCCTCGGCGGCTGGATCACCGACAGCTACAGTTGGCCGTGGATCTTTTTCATCAACGTGCCCATCGGTATCTTCGCGGTGATGGTGGTGCGTGCGCAGCTGAAAAAGCGCCCGGTGGTCACCAGTTACCAGCCGATGGACTACGTTGGGCTGCTGAGCCTGATCGTCGGTGTGGGAGCCTTGCAGATCATCCTCGACAAGGGCAATGACCTGGACTGGTTCGAGTCCAACTTCATCATCATCGGTGCGGCCATTTCGGTGATCGCCCTGGCGGTGTTCGTGATCTGGGAGATGACCGACAAGCACCCGGTGGTCAACCTGCGGCTGTTCGCGCACCGTAACTTCCGGATCGGCACCATTGTGTTGATCCTTGGTTATGCGGGCTTTTTCGGCATCAACCTGATCCTGCCGCAGTGGCTGCAAACCCAGATGGGCTACACCGCCACCTGGGCCGGGTTGGCAGTGGCGCCCATCGGCATTTTGCCGGTGCTGATGTCGCCATTCGTGGGCAAGTACGCGCACAAGTTTGACCTGCGCCTGCTGGCGGGCCTGGCATTCCTGGCGATTGGCTTGAGCTGCTTCATGCGCGCCGGTTTCACCAACGAAGTGGACTTTACCCACATCGCCATGGTGCAGCTGTTCATGGGCATCGGCGTGGCGCTGTTCTTCATGCCGACCTTGAGCATTCTGATGTCCGACCTGCCGCCGCACCAGATTGCCGACGGCGCGGGGCTGGCGACCTTCCTGCGTACATTAGGCGGCAGTTTCGCGGCGTCGCTGACCACCTGGATCTGGATCCGCCGGGCCGACCAGCACCATGCCTACATGAGCGAGAACATGACCGTCTACGACTCGACCACCCGCGATGCGTTGCAGGCGCTGGGTGGGGCAGGGCAGAAGGCCTATACCCAACTGGACCAGATTCTCACCAGCCAGGCGTACATGATGTCCACCGTGGATTACTTCACGTTGCTAGGGTGGATGTTCATGGGCTTGATGTTGCTGGTGTGGCTGGCCAAGCCGCCGTTTACCGCAAAGGCCGGGCCGGCGGCATCGGGGCACTGATCCGCAAAAGTTGGAATGCAATCAAGTGTGGGAGCTGGCTTGCCTGCGATGCAGACACCTAGGTGTATCAGATGCACCGAGGTGATGCTATCGCAGGCAAGCCAGCTCCCACAGGTTGATCGTTGTTGTGGCAGAGATTCAGGCGCCAGGCAGCGCGAGCTGCGGGTTGACGAAATCAAACGCCGCCAGTTGAAAGCCTTGCTCCTCCACCTGCAACGCCCAGCCTTGCTTGTCCCAGTCCCCCAGCACAATGCGCTTGGCCGCCTGGTCGCCGATCTGCAGCTTATGGATGGCGGGGCGGTGGGTATGGCCGTGGACCAGGGTGCGCACGCCGAACTGCTGCATCACCCGTGGCACTTCTTCAGGGGTGACATCGACAATGTCGTTGGCCTTCATGCGCACCTGGGCGCTGCTCTCACTGCGCAATTTGCGCGCTAGCTTGTGGCGGGTGCCCAAGGGCAGGTGGCGCAGGATAAACAGTACAACCGGGTTACGCAGGATGCGCCGCAGCTTCATATAGCCGAGGTCGCGGGTGCAGAGGCTGTCGCCGTGCATCAACAGCACAGGCTCGCCATACAACTGCACGACCGTCGGGTCCTTGAGCAAGGTAGCGCCTGCCGCTTTGCAGAACGCCTTGCCGATCAGGAAATCACGGTTGCCGTGCATGATGAAAATCGGGGTGCCGCTGTCGCTCAGCTCGCGTAGAGCCGCGCAGATGGAACGCTGGAAGGGGGTCATGCCATCGTCGCCAATCCAGGCTTCGAAGAAGTCCCCCAGAATGTACAGCGCCTGGGCACCACGGGCGCGGCCATGGAGCAGATCCAGAAACGCCCGGGTAATGTCCGGGCGTTCCTCTTCCAGATGCAAGTCTGAAATCAGCAATATCACGCTTCGATGATCTCGGCTTTCTCGACGATCACGTCTTCGGCTGGAACGTCCTGGTGACCGGCCTTGGAGGTGGTGGATACGCCTTTGATCTTGTCGACAACGTCAGTGCCTTGGGTGACTTTACCGAACACCGCGTAGCCCCAACCCTGCACGTTCTTGCCGCTGTGGTTCAGGAAGGCGTTGTCGGCGACGTTGATGAAGAACTGCGCGGAGGCCGAATGCGGCTCCATGGTACGGGCCATGGCGACGGTGTACTTGTCGTTGGAAAGGCCATTGTCCGCTTCGTTCTGGATGCTTGGACGCTTGTCTTTCTTCTCTTTCATGCCAGGCTCGAAACCGCCGCCCTGGATCATGAAGTTGCCGATGACACGGTGGAAAACGGTGTTTTCGTAGTGGCCGGCTTTCACGTATTCAATGAAGTTGGCGACGGTGATCGGCGCTTTCTCGGCGTTCAGCTCGATGACGATGTCACCGTGGTTGGTGGTCAGTTTGACTTGAGTCATGTTCACTACTCTTTTCAGGGAATTCGTGGGTGTGGGCGCCTGGGCACCTTACCTGTCTGGCTAAACGACGGCCAAGGCGCGCAGTTTAGCGTGCCCTGCGGGAATTTCGAGGTGGTTTTTTACCGCCCGGGCAATTAATTGGCCGCGCTCTGTATGTGTCTTGACTGCTTCGGCTATTATGAGCCCTTTGTTTTATCTGGCCCCACCTGGCCATGCACCTGTCTGTTCAAGGATCCTATGAGCAAGCCCACTGTCGACCCTACCTCGAATACCAAGGCCGGACCTGCCGTCCCGGTCAATTTCCTGCGCCCGATCATCCAGGCGGACCTGGATTCGGGCAAGCACACGCAGATTGTCACCCGTTTCCCGCCAGAGCCCAACGGCTACCTGCACATCGGCCACGCCAAGTCGATCTGTGTGAACTTCGGCCTGGCCCAGGAGTTCGGTGGCGTCACGCACCTGCGTTTCGACGACACCAACCCGGCCAAGGAAGACCAGGAATACATCGACGCCATCGAAAGCGACATCAAGTGGCTGGGCTTCGAATGGTCCGGTGAAGTGCGCTATGCCTCCAAGTATTTCGACCAGTTGTTCGACTGGGCCGTCGAGCTGATCAAGGCCGGCAAGGCTTATGTGGACGACCTGACCCCGGAGCAGGCCAAGGAATACCGTGGCACGCTGACCGAGCCGGGTAAGAACAGCCCGTTCCGCGACCGTTCGGTAGAAGAGAACCTGGACTGGTTCAACCGTATGCGCGCCGGCGAATTCCCGGACGGCGCCCGCGTGCTGCGCGCCAAGATCGACATGGCCTCGCCGAACATGAACCTGCGTGACCCGATCATGTACCGCATCCGCCATGCCCATCACCACCAGACCGGTGACAAGTGGTGCATCTACCCGAACTACGACTTCACCCACGGTCAGTCGGACGCCATCGAAGGCATCACCCACTCCATCTGCACCCTGGAGTTCGAAAGCCATCGCCCGCTGTACGAATGGTTCCTGGACAGTCTGCCGGTTCCGGCGCACCCGCGTCAGTACGAGTTCAGCCGCCTAAACCTGAACTACACCATCACCAGCAAGCGCAAGCTCAAGCAACTGGTGGATGAAAAACACGTGCATGGCTGGGACGACCCGCGCATGTCCACCCTGTCGGGCTTCCGTCGCCGTGGCTACACCCCGGCGTCGATCCGCAACTTCTGCGACATGGTCGGCACCAACCGCTCCGACGGCGTGGTCGATTTCGGCATGCTCGAATTCAGCATCCGTCAGGACCTGGATGCCAATGCACCGCGCGCCATGTGCGTGCTGCGTCCGTTGAAAGTCGTGATCACCAACTACCCGGAAGGCCAGGTCGAGAACCTCGAACTGCCGCGCCACCCGCAGAAAGAAGAGCTGGGCGTGCGCAAATTGCCATTCGCCCGCGAAATCTACATCGACCGTGACGACTTCATGGAAGAGCCGCCCAAGGGCTACAAGCGCCTGGAGCCGAATGGCGAAGTGCGCCTGCGCGGCAGCTACGTGATCCGTGCGGACGAAGCGATCAAGGACGCCGATGGCAACATCGTTGAACTGCGTTGCTCGTACGATCCGGACACCCTGGGCAAGAACCCTGAAGGCCGCAAGGTCAAGGGTGTGGTCCACTGGGTACCGGCCGCTGCCAGCATCGAGTGCGAAGTGCGCCTGTACGATCGTCTGTTCCGCTCGCCGAACCCTGAGAAGGCGGAAGACAGCGCGAGTTTCCTCGACAACATCAACCCTGACTCCCTGCAAGTACTCACTGGTTGTCGTGCCGAGCCATCGCTTGGCGACGCACAGCCGGAAGACCGTTTCCAGTTCGAACGCGAAGGCTACTTCTGCGCGGATATCAAGGACTCGAAACCTGGTGCTCCGGTATTCAACCGTACCGTGACCTTGCGAGATTCGTGGGGCCAGTGATTTAAGGGAAACATCGTGCTAACGATCTACAACACGCTCAGCAAGACCAAAGAAATCTTCAAGCCGCTGGACGGCAACAAGGTGCGCATGTACGTGTGCGGCATGACCGTGTACGACTACTGCCACATCGGCCACGGCCGCAGCATGGTTGCCTTCGACCTGGTGACCCGCTGGTTGCGTTTCAGTGGCTATGACTTGACGTACGTGCGCAACATCACCGACATCGACGACAAGATCATCAACCGTGCCAACGAAAACGGCGAGTCGTTCGATGCGCTGACCGAGCGCATGATCGCCGCCATGCACGAGGACGAGGCGCGCCTCAACATCCTCAAGCCGGACATGGAACCGCGTGCCACGGACCACATCCCGGGCATGCACGCGATGATCCAGACCTTGATCGACAAGGGCTACGCCTACGCCCCAGGCAACGGCGACGTGTACTACCGCGTCGCCAAGTTCATGGGCTACGGCAAGCTGTCGCGCAAGAAGATCGAAGACCTGCGCATCGGCGCGCGGATCGAAGTCGACGAAGCCAAGCAGGACCCGCTCGACTTCGTACTGTGGAAAGGTACCAAGCCGGGCGAGCCGAGCTGGGAGTCGCCGTGGGGCGCCGGGCGTCCGGGCTGGCACATCGAATGCTCGGTGATGTCCACCTGCTGCCTGGGCGAGACCTTCGACATTCATGGCGGCGGCAGCGACCTTGAGTTCCCGCACCACGAAAACGAAATCGCCCAGAGCGAAGCCGCCACCGGCAAGACCTACGCCAACGCCTGGATGCACTGCGGCATGATCCGCATCAATGGCGAGAAGATGTCCAAGTCCTTGAACAACTTCTTCACCATCCGCGACGTGCTGGAAAAGTACCACCCGGAAGTGGTGCGTTACCTGCTGGTGTCGAGCCACTACCGCAGCGCCATCAACTACTCCGAAGACAACCTCAAGGACGCCAAGGGCGCTTTGGAGCGTTTCTATCACGCGTTGAAAGGCCTGCCCGCGGTGGCACCTGCAGGCGGCGAAGCCTTCGTGGCACGTTTCACCGAAGTGATGAACGACGACTTCGGCACCCCGGAAGCCTGCGCCGTGCTGTTCGAGATGGTGCGCGAGATCAACCGCTTGCGCGAGACCGATATCGACGCAGCGGCGGGCCTGGCGGCGCGCCTTAAAGAACTGGCCAGCGTGCTGGGCGTGTTGCAGATGGAAGCCGATGACTTCCTGCAAGCGGGTGCCGAAGGGCGTGTGGATGCCGCTGAGGTAGATGCACTGATCCAGGCGCGTCTGGCGGCTCGCACCAATAAAGACTGGGCGGAATCCGACCGTATCCGCGACCAACTGACCGCGATGGGTGTGGTGTTGGAAGACGGCAAGGGTGGGACGACGTGGCGGTTGGCTGACTGACCGTTGAAAGCTGCACGCTGAATAAAAAACGCCCCGACTGGTTCGGGGCGTTTTTTTGCACTCTCGTTCCCACGCTCTGCGTGGGAATGCATACCGAGACGCTCCGCGTCGCCCGCTCGCCCGAGTGGGGCGGACGCGGAGCGTCCTGAGCGGCGTTACCACGCAGAGCGTGGGAACGATCTGCGCTCCTACAAAAACATCAGCGGCGGCTGCTGACTTCGGCGGGGACGTCATCACCGGCCATGCGTTTGCGGAACAGCGCCGTTCGCGCCAGCAGCAGTGTGGTGACCGGCACGGTGATCGCGAGCAAAATCGGAATCAACCAGCCGTGCAACACCGGCCCGGATTTGAGCGTTGAAAAGTAGATGATCGACGCCAACGCCACGCTCCAGGCCCCCAACGTCGAGGCCAGTGCCGGCGGGTGCATGCGTTGGAAAAATTCTTTCATCCGCAGCAAGCCAATCGCGCCAATCAAGGCAAACAGGCTGCTGAGCAACAGCAACGCCGCCACGATAATCTCAACCCATAACGGCATCATTCAATCACCTCCCCACGCAGCAGGAATTTGGCCAGGGCGAACGAGCCGACGAAGCCGAACAGCGCGATCAATAGCGCTGCTTCAAAGTAAGTGTCGCTGGCATAGCGAATACCCAGGGTCAGCATCATCAGCATCGCCAGGATGTACAGGTAGTCCAGCGCCAGTACCCGGTCCTGGGCCGAGGGGCCTTTGAACAGGCGCACCAGGGTCAGCACCATGGCCAGGGAGAACAGGAACAGGCTGAACAGGATCGCATTGGCGAGCAGGGCGCTCATTCGAAGATCTCCATCAGGGGCCGTTCGTAGGCGTGCTTGAATTGCTGGATAAACGAGGCTTCGTCATCCAGGTCGAAAACGTGCAGCAGCAGGATGCTGCGGTCCAGGGCCAGTTCCGACCAGACGGTGCCGGGGGTCACGCTGGTGATCATCGCCAGCACCGCCAGGCCGTTGGCGTCGCGCAGGTCCAGGGGGATCTTGATAAAGCGCGAGCGCGGTGGGCGTGAGCCGCAAGTGAGTACGCCCCAGGCGACGTGCAGGTTGGAGATGATTACGTCAAGGCCGACCCGGAAAAACAGGCGGATGATCACCCCAGGGCGACGGATGCGGATCGGCAGCGGGCGCAGCGGCGCCATCATCAGCGGCGCAAGAAAGCCCAGCAGTGCGCCTAGCAGCAGGTTGCCGGGGCTGATCGACAAGTTCAGCACCAGCCACAATACCCACAACGCCAACGACAGCCAGGGAGCCGGGAACAGACGTTTCATGGCTGCACCTCCAGGGCGGCGGCCTTGGCTTCAGGGCTGGGCACTGGCCGGGTCGCGAGCACTGCCATCACGTAGTGTTCCGGGTTGTTCAGGCTTTGGGCGGTGGCCTGGGTGTAGCGCATCAGCGCCTCGGCCTTGAAGGTCAGCGCGATGCTCAACCCCAGCAGCAGGAAGATCGGCACACACTCGTAGCGGCGCAGCAGCGGTGATGGGCGTTCTTCCGGGGTCCAGAAGCGCTGGATGCCGAGGCGGGCGAAAGCGATGAGCGAGGCCAGGCCAGAGAGAATCAGCAGCGCCACCAGGCCCCAGGCCGCCGGGCGGATGGACTCGTCCACGGCGTTGCCCAGGCCCAGTGGGTTGATCAGCGCACTCAACAGGCTGAGCTTGCCGATAAACCCGGACAGCGGCGGCATGCCGATAATCAGCAGCGCGCACGCGATAAAGCTCAGGCCCAGGAAGGCCATGGTCCAAGGGATGACCTGGCCGATCACCGCTTTTTGCTCATCGTCCAGGTTCACACCCGGGCGCGGATGCAGCGATTCCATGGCTTTGGGCAGCGCATCAATCTCCTCATCCAGCGGCAGGTCGTTGGCCGAACGCGAACGCTCGATCAACTCCGCCAGCAAAAACAATGCACTCAGTGCCAGGGTGGAGCTGACCAGATAGAACAGCGCCCCCGCGGTCAGGCTCGGCTGGGCAAACCCTACCGCTGACAGCAGGATCCCGGCCGACACCAGGATACTCAGGCTGGCCATGCGCTCCAGGCGCTGCGCCGCCACCATCGCCAGTGCCGCGCAAATGATGGTCGCCATGCCGCCATACACCAGCCAATCCCCGCCAAACAGCGCCGAGGCGCCGGCCTGGCCGGAGAACAGCAGGGTCCACAGGCGCAGCACGGTGTACACGCCGACCTTGGTCATGATCGCGAACATTGCCGCCACCGGCGCGCTGGCCGAGGAATAGGCGGGCGCCAGCCAGAAGTTCAGCGGCCACATGCCGGCCTTGGCCAGGAACGCCGTAGCCAGGATCGCCGCACCGGCATGCAACAGGCCGCGATCCGCCTCCGGCACCAGCGGGATCTTCAACGCCAGGTCGGCAAAGTTCAGCGTGCCGGTGACGCCGTAGATCATCGCCGCGCCAATCAGGAACAGCGACGACGCCAGCAGGTTGATCGCAATGTAATGCAGCCCCGACGATACCCGCGCGCGGCCGGAACCGTGCAGCATCAGGCCGTAGGAGGCGGCCAGCAGCACTTCGAAGAACACGAACAGGTTGAACAGGTCGGCGGTGAGGAAGGCGCCATACAGCCCCATCAGTTGGATCTGGAACAGGGCATGGAAGCTGGTGCCCGCACGGTCCCAGCGGGCCATGGCGAACAGCAGCGCGCTGACGCCGATAACTCCGGTCAGCACCAGCATCATCGCCGACAGTTGGTCCACCACCAACACGATGCCGAACGGCACCTGCCAGTTGCCCGGCAGGTACACGCCAATGGAGCCGGGGCCGCCTTGTTGCGTCCAGTACAAGAGCAGGATGGCCACGCCCAGGCCGACGATGCTGGAGCACAGATTGATCTGGGCTTTGAGCGGGCGGCGTTTCTCGCCCAGCATCAGCATCAGCCCGGCGGTGAGCAGCGGCAGCAGGATCGGCGCGACGATCAGTTGATTCATCCACGTCATTCCTTGGGCTCCCGGCCGTCTACATGGTCAGTGCCGGTGAGGCCGCGGGATGCCAGCAGCACCACCAGGAACAACGCGGTCATGGCGAAGCTGATCACGATGGCCGTGAGCACCAGGGCCTGGGGCAGTGGGTCGGTGTAGTTGAGCAGGTCTTGGGGCACGCCGTCCTTGATGATCGGCTCCTTGCCGATAAACAGGCTGCCCATGCTGAAGATGAACAGGTTGACCCCGTAGGACAGCAGGCACAAACCCATGACCACCTGGAACGTCCGTGGCCGCAGGATCAACCAGACGCCGGAGGCCGCCAGGACCCCAATGGCTATTGCGATGACTTCTTCCATCAGGCGGCTCCTTCGGTTGCAGCAACCACTTTGGGCTGGTTGCTCGGTTTATGCGCGCGCACCGACTGGTGGCCGAGGGCGGTGAGCATCAACAGGGTCGAGCCCACGACCATGGCGTACACGCCGACGTCAAAGAACAGCGCACTGGCGATATGAATATCGCCCAGTAACGGCAGGCTGAAATGCCAGGTATGCGTAGTGAGGAACGGGTACCCGGCGAACAGCGCACCCAGCCCGGTCAAGGTGGCCGACAGCAGGCCGAAGCCCATCCAACGCATCGGCCGCAGGCTCATCTGCGCCTCGACCCACTGGGTGCCGGCAACCATGTATTGCAGGATAAACGCCACCGACATCACCAGCCCGGCGACGAAACCACCACCCGGTTGGTTGTGGCCACGCATGAACAGGTAGAACGACACCACCAGCGCAATCGGCAGCAGCAGGCGCACCAGCACCGCCGGTACCATCATGAAGCCCAGGGCGGTGTCGCTGGCCTGGCGCGGGTTGACCAGGTCGGTGGCCACGTCCGGTGCCAATTGGCGCTGTTGCGCCGGCAACTGCATGCTTTCCTTGGACGGGCGGAAGCGGCGCAGCAGGGCGTAAACAGTCAACGCCACGGCGCCGAGTACGGTGATTTCGCCCAAGGTGTCGAAGCCACGGAAATCCACCAGCATCACATTCACCACATTGCTGCCGCCGCCTTCGGGCAGGGCACGGCTTAAGTAGAACGAGGAGATATCGTTGGGCGTCTGGCGGGTCAGCATCGCGTAGGACAACAGCGCCATGCCGCCGCCGACTACGGTGGACAGCAGCAAGTCACGCACCCGGCGAATTCGCGCCTTGCGCAAGGTGTTGGGCAATGGCCAAACTTCCTCGATACGCCGTGGCAGCCAGCGCAGGCCAAGCAGGATCAACACGGTAGTGACCACTTCCACCACCAATTGGGTGAGGGCCAGGTCCGGCGCCGAGAACCACACGAAGGTGACGCAGGTCATCAGGCCGCACACGCTGACCATGGTCAGGGCCGCCAGCCGGTGGTACTTGGCTTGCCAGGCGGCACCCAGTGCGCAGGCAATCGCCAGCAACCACAGGGTGACGAAGACGATGGAGCCCGGGATTTTCGGGCGGTCGCCCCAACTGAGGCCACTGTTGATCATCGGGATCATTGCGCCGATCACCGCCAGCAGCACCAACAGGAACAACTGGGTTTGCAGGCGCTTGGTGCTGATGCGTTTCTCGATCCGGCGCACGCCGCGCATCATCACCACCAGGCAGCGCTCGAACCCGCGCTTGCCGTTGAAGTAGCCGATCAGCGGCGGGTATTCGAAGCGGCCACGCTTGAGTTGCTTGCGCAGCAGCAGGTACAGCACCACGCCGCCGGTCATCGCCACCAGGCTCATGATCATCGGTGCGTTCCAGCCGTGCCAGATCGCCAGGCTATATTCCGGTAGCGTACCGCCCACCACCGGCAGGGCGGCAGCGGCGAGGATCGAACCGACCACCTGGGCCGGGAAAATCCCCACCAGCAGGCAGGTGAACACCAACAGCTCGACCGGTGCACGCATCCAGCGCGGCGGCTCGTGGGGCGTGTGTGGCAAGTCGGTGGCGGGCGGGCCGAAGAACACATCCACGGTAAAACGCAGGGCATAGGCCACGCTGAATGTACCGGCAATGGTCGCGATCAGCGGCAGGGCGATTTCCACCCACTGAGTCGACGAGATAAACACGGTTTCGGCAAAGAACATCTCTTTGGACAGGAAGCCATTGAGCAACGGCACCCCGGCCATGGACGCGCTGGCGACCATCGCCAGGGTCGCGGTAAACGGGATCAGGCGCACCAGCCCGCTGAGCTTGCGGATATCCCGCGTGCCGCTTTCGTGGTCGATGATGCCCGCGGCCATGAACAGCGAAGCCTTGAAGGTGGCGTGGTTGAGAATATGGAATACAGCGGCAACAGCGGCCAGCGGGCTGTTAAGGCCCAGCAGCAGGGTGATCAGCCCGAGATGGCTGATGGTGGAATAGGCCAGCAGGCCCTTGAGATCGTTTTGAAACATGGCGCAGTAAGCGCCGAGGAGGAGCGTGAGGGCGCCGGCACCGCCGACGATCCAGAACCATTCTTCGCTGCCGGAAAGCGACGGCCACAGGCGGGCCAGCAGGAACACGCCGGCCTTCACCATCGTCGCCGAGTGCAGGTAGGCCGAAACCGGCGTTGGCGCCGCCATGGCGTGGGGCAGCCAGAAATGGAAGGGGAACTGCGCGCTTTTGCTCAAGGCGCCGATCAGCACCAAGGCGAGCATGACCGGGTACAGCGAATGCGCGCGAATCTGATCGCCCGCCGCCAGCACCTGGTCCAGGTCATAGCTGCCGACGATATGCCCCAGCAGCATCACCCCCGCCAACAGGCACAGCCCGCCGGCGCCGGTGACCATCAGCGCCATATACGCCCCGCGTCGCGCATCGGCACGGTGGTGCCAATAGCCGATCAGCAGGAACGAGAACAGGCTGGTCAGTTCCCAGAAGAATACGATCTGGATCAGGTTGCCGGAGATCACCAAACCCAGCATGGCGCCCATGAACGCCAGGAAAAACGCAAAGAAACGCGGCACCGGGTCGTCCGGCGACATGTAGTAGCGCGCATACAGCGACACCAGCGTGCCGATGCCCAGCACCAGCATCGAGAACAGCCAGGCAAACCCATCCATGCGCAACACGAAGTTCAGCCCCAGGCTGGGCAACCACATGAATTCTTCGCGGATCACGCCACCGTGGGCGATCTGGGGGTAGAGCAGGGCGACTTGAATAGTACCGACCAGCGCCACAAGGCCGGCCAACAGGGATTCGGTGTTGCGTGCGTTATGCGGCAGCAAGGCCGCCAGACAGCTGCCGATAAAAGGCAGAAGCAGTAGAACTATCAGGGACATAGGCTTCTAATCTGCGGGAGTTTGGGATGCATCATACGTGCCGCTTTCATGATCACCAAACGGCAAGATGTGGCAGGATCCTACAAAGTAGGCTGAAACCTCCCATTTGGCACTGTTTCAACCTCCCTCTGAACTGAAATGCCGACCCTCTGGGAGCCGGGCTTGCCCGCGATGACCATAGACCTGGCACCCCAGCGTTCCCAGGTTAGCCCTGACGCTCCTGTTCCAAGGCATCTGCCAGCTCAACGGCCTTTTGCCCCTTGGTCTTCAACTCACTCACAATCACCGCCAGCACAATCAACACCGCACCCAGCATCGCGATTGGCGGGAACCGTTCCCCGGCGATCCGCCCCACAACGCCTGCCCACACCGGCTCACCGGCATAAATCAACGTCGCCCGCGTTGGCGAAACACTTTGCTGGGCCCAGTTCATTGCCACCTGGATCACCGCACTGGTCAAACCCAGGCCTACGGCGCTGAACAGCAGCAACCACGAAAAGCCGGGTAACGCCTCGCCCATCGGCACCACCATCATGAACGACAGCACTGAAGCCGTGGCCAATTGCACAACGGTCACCCGACGAATATCCACTTGGCCGGCAAATGCGCTGATCAAAATGATCTCGGCCGCTATGGCCACTGCACCGATCAAGGTGGCGATTTCACCCGCGCTGAAATTCAGCGAGGCCCCCGCCGGGCCGGTCAACAGCATCAACCCGGCAAACGCCAACATGATGCCGATGCTGGGCATCAAGCCGGGGCGACGGCCCAGCACCAGCCACTGCAACAGCGGTACGAACGGCACATACAAGGCGGTGATAAACGCCGATTGGCTGCTCAAGATGGTTTGCAGGCCAATGGTCTGCAAACCGTAGCCGAACATGATCGCCACCCCGATAAACACTCCGGCCTTCAATTCGAACAGGGTCAGGTCGCGCAGGGTGCGCAAGGAAAAGAACCCCACCACAATCGTCGCGGCTGCGAAGCGCAGGCCGACAAAGAACATCGGCCCGCTGACGGTCATGGCGTGCTGCACCAGTAAAAAGGTGCCGCCCCAGATCATGGTGATCACCACCAGGATGCATTCGGCTTTACTGAAACGGTTGAAACGCGAAGGGGAGTTCGGGGCGGTCATGGCGGCTCGGTCTTGCAAGGGGAAAGCACGGACCGCACAATGCGCCGCACGCTGGGCAGTATACTGCGCACACCCACCTATTGAGCAATATAGTGCACAAAGAAAATCCGCAACGGGCTTCGGTCCTGCAGCACGTCAGCCAGAACGTTCGTCGCCTGCGCCATGCCGCCGACTTGAGCCAGACCGCGCTCTCGGAAAAGTCCGGAGTCAGCCGGCGTATGCTGGTGGCGATTGAGGCGGGGGAGAAGAACGTCAGCCTGTCGACCCTGGACCGTGTCGCCGAAGCGTTGGACGTGGCGTTCAGTGACCTGATCCAGGCGCCGGATGTGCGGGACCACAGCCGTATCAACGAGCTGGCCTGGGCGGGCGAGATTGTCGGCAGTAAGGCAGTGTTGCTGGCCAAGGCCACGGCACGGCGTGAAGTCGAATTGTGGGAGTGGCGGCTTGAGCCTGGTGATCGTTATTGCCCGGACCCTGATTTGGAAGGGTGGAGCGAGCAACTGTTTGTGTTCGAGGGCAGCCTGACGCTGGTGATAGGTGATCAGGAAACTGTCATCGAGGCTGGAGAGTTCTTTATGTTCGCCAGCCACCAGCCCCATGCTTATCGCAATGATGGGAGCGCGGCGGTACGGTTTGTTCGAAATGTGGTGATTTGAGCAACAATAAGGGCGAACTGGCATGAGTGAATCCACCCGCGTTGCAGACGTACTGATCATCGGTGGTGGCCTGAGCGGCACGATGCTGGCCGTGCAACTGCTGCGCCTGCCGGGCACGCGGCGCATCCTGATAGTCGAACCCCGTGCGGAACTGGGGCGCGGCGAAGCCTACAGCGCGGTCGAATTGGGCCATACGCTAAACGGCAATGCGGCGCGCATGAGCGTTGACCCGGACAACGCCGACGACCTGACCCAATGGCTCACCGACTACATCAGCGCCGGCGGATGGCCCGAGTCGTACCAACAGCATGTGCCCATCAGCGAACTGTTCCCGCCGCGGGGGCTTTTCGGCCTGTACGCCCAGAAGCGTCTGGCGCAAGCCAAGGCAGTGTCCACCTCGATCGTCGAGCACATCCGCGCCGAAGGGGTAGACCTGCAAGTCGACCCCACCTCGGCGTTGTTGACCCTCGATACTGGCGAGCAACTGCGCGGCGCCTGTGCGGTATTGGCCACCGGCATGTTTGCGGCGGCGCGCACTCCGCAGACCGAGTCCACAGGATTGAATGCCGCCGCGTTGGACCCTTGGGATGTCCCCGCGATGGCTCGTCTCGACCCACAATCGACCGTACTGATCATCGGCTCCGGCCTGACCATGGTCGATGCAGTAGTCTCCCTGGAACAAGCCGGGCATCGCGGACCTATCGAGGTTTTTTCGCGCCACGGCTTGTTGCCCCATGTACGCCGGCAACCGCCGAGCTGGGACGACTTCCTCGCCGCTGACCACAGCCTGAGCAGCCCCCGACAATTGCTGCGTGAGGTGCGACGCCAATGCCAGCTCGCGCTGAGGCAAGGCATTGACTGGCAGGCACCGCTGGACACGGTGCGCGCGCACATAGCACGCCTGTGGAGCCAGGCCAGTGAGGCTCACAAGCGCCAGTTCGTGCGGCATGTACGGCCTTGGTGGGAAAGCCATCACCACCGTTCGCCGCCCTTGAGCGCGCAGTTGGTGGCGCGGTTGCAGGAGCAAGGGCGATTGCGGATTCAGGCGGCGTCGTTCAAGGGCTTGGTGCCGTCGCAAGAGGGAGTTGCCATTGCGGTGCGTTACCGTGGCGAGGATGTGATCACCCAGGTGTTGGGCGCTGCGCTGATCAATTCCAGCGGCATCGAATACGACTGGCGCCGGGTGGCCCGGCCTTTACCGCAGCAACTGCTCAAGCGTGGGTTGGTCCAGCCTGGGCCGCTGGCGCTGGGGATTGCGGCGGATGCAACGGGGGCGGTGCTGGATGCTCGCGGCCAGGTCAGCCAGCGACTGTTCGCCATGGGGCCGCCGTTGCGGGGCAAGTGGTGGGAGAGCACGGCGGTGACCGATGTGGCCCTGCAGGCCAAGACGCTGGCCGCCAGGCTGGTACAGCGCTGAATGTGGGAGCTGGCTTGCCTGCAAAAGCGCTAGTGCAGTAACAGATGCAGTGACTGACACACCGCTTTCGCGGGCAAGCCCGCTCCCACATTGTGTTCTCCTTTTATCTTGAGATTTTCACAAACCCGGATGTCAGCCCAAACACCTCAACCCCCTGCGGCGTCGATTGCCCAGGGGTCACTTTCACCCGCTGCACCGGTTTATCCATCGCCGCCCGATACTCCACCGTCATGTCCGCCTGGATCGCCTGGCTGGGAATCACGATCGCCTGGTCATTGTTATAAGTGACAATCGTCAACCGCGCACTCATGCCCAGACGCACCCGCTGCAACTGCTGGGGCGTCAGGGTGGGGATCGACAAGGTCACCGGAAACTGCGCGCTGCCCTGGCTGTCGCTGGCGATGGCCAGGCCGCTGACCACACTGACTGAACCCGACAGCCGCTCGCCATCAAAGCCATCGCCCATGACTTCAACGGCCTGACCCTGACGCAACTGGTTGATATCCAGCTCTGAGACTTTGGCGACGATTTTCAAGCGTTCGATATTGGCCAGGCCGAACAGCACCTGGCCCTGGCTGACCTTGCTGCCGGCCTGCACCGGCGCGTTGTTATTGCCGCCACCTTGAGCGGTATTGGTGTTGCCGGGCGCCGGTACTACGATGCCGGAGAAGGGCGCCTTGACCTCCTTGCCTTCGAGCAGTGTTTGCAAGGCTTGGTACTTCACCGTGGCATTGGTCAGCTCCATCTCGGCGATCTGCCGGTATTCGCCCTGGCCTTGGTCCAGGGCTTGTTGCAGCTCACTGCGCGCCGCCACCAAGTCCAATTGCTGTTGCTGGGTTTGCTGTTTGAGGTCATCCAGTTCGTTGCGCGGGATGATGCCGCGCTTGAACAGGTTTTCGCTCTCGGTGAGTTTGCGTTGGGTGTTGCCTGCGGTCATTTCAGCGGTGCGTAAACTGCGACGGGCGCGGCTGACGGTGGGGCTGCTGCCCCAGTCCTGCATTTCCTGCACGGTACGCCGGGCCTTGAGTTGCGCGGAGAGGGCGTCGCGCAGCTGTATTTCAAGCGTCGCCGGGTCCATGCGCAACAGGACCTGGCCGGCCTCGACGCGCTGGCCTTGTTCGACCAGGTTGGCCAGCACATTGCCGTCGAACGGTGCTGTCAGGACGACGGTGGTGTCAGGCTCGATCTTGCCCACCAGGCCGATCTGGTGCACCAATGGGTCGGGCTTTACGGCCAGCCATTGTTCGCCTGTAGCCGCTTGCTCAGCCCCGCTGCGTTGACTGAGCAGGCCGGCGGCCGCGCCGGCCAACAGCAGGATCAAGGCAACGGCCAGCAGGGATTTTCTGTTAGTAGTCATTGAGGGCAATTTCCCAACTTTCCAGCGTCATGCCCAGGGTCAGATCGAGCTGGGTCTGGGCGTTCAAATAAGCGATCAGCGCATTGAGCTGGGCATTTTCGGCGTTGCGCAGGTCGGTCTCGAAGCTCAGCACCTGAAAGTTGGTGGAGCGCCCGGCGCTGAGCTTTTCCCGCTCGATCTCGATCTTGCGTCTGGACAACTCCACGGCGCGCTTGGAGATTTCATATTGGCGCCAGCGGGTGCCGAGGTCACGCACCACATTGTTGACGTTACGCTCCAGTTCCTGACGAGCGTCGGTAATGCGGATTTCCTGATCCTCCACATTCACCCGCGCACGCACTTCGGCCTGGCGCGTGCTGATATCGCCGATGGGGATCTGCACTTGCACTCCGGCGTAACTGTCCCAGGTGCGGTTATTGTTATGGCCGTCGTCGTTGTCGGTGGCGGCGCGCACCTGGTTGGCGCCGGCGACCAGGTCCACTTGCCAGCGCCCGGAGTCCTTGGCGATCACCAGGTTGAGGTCGGCCTGCTGGCTGCCGAGCAGGGCGGCGAGGTATTCCGGTTGCTGGTTTTGCGCGAGGTTGAAGGCCTGGCGTTTGTCGATCTCCAGGGGGGTGGCTTCCAGCGCCTCGGTGGCACGCACCGGTGTCGACAGGTCCAGGGCCAGCAGGCGCAGCAACGCCAGGCGGCTGGTGTCGAGTTGGTTGCGCGCTTCTTCCACGCCTAATTGCTGGGTGGCGATATCGGCTTCGGTCTGGACGATCTCGAACTCGGCCATGCGCCCGGCGCTGATCAGCGCTTTGTTCACCTCCAGTAAAGTAGTGGAGCGTTTGAGCGCTTCCTGGACGATCACCAACTGTTCCTGAGCGCGCAACAATTCGCGGTAGGTGGCGATGATCTGGCTGATGGTCTGCGCCACGGTGGCTTTGAGGTTCAGGCGGTTGGCCTGCTCGGCCAGGCGCGACAGGCGCAGCGGTGCGGTGGTGGCATCCCAACCGGCCCCGCGCATCAGCGGTTGGATGATCGCCAGGTCCAGGCCGTCGCTGCGGTAGCGGCCGGCGCGGTTGGCGTTGTTCAACTGCTGGGTCCAGGCCATGCTCAAGCGCGTGCCGTATTCGCCGAGCAGGCTGCTGGTGGGCGCGACGTTGGCGTTGCGCGCATTGTCTTGGGAGCCGCGGGTGCTGCGGTAGTAGCTGTTGAGGGTGAGTTTGGGGTTGAACACGTCTTCGGCCACGCGCAGGTCGAACTTCTGCGCCACCCGTTGCAAGTAGGCGCTGCGGATCGCCGGGTTATTACGCAGGCCCAGGTACACCGCGTCCCCCAGGGTCATGGTAGTAGCTTGGGCGTTCAGCGAGACGCTACGCTCGTAGCCGCTGCGGGTAGTGCTGGGGGCCTGAGGGGTGATCACCACATCGGCGGCCATGCCCGGCAGGCTGATCAGCATGAGCAGTGCCAGGTACTTATTCATCGCGCAGGGCCTCAACCGGCTGCAAGCGTGAGGCCGACACCGCCGGATAAATGCCAAAGAACAACCCCACCAGCAACGTGCTGCCCACGCCCAGGGGCAGCGCGGCCACCGCCAGGGAAAACGCCCAGCCCGACAGCCACGCATACACCCAGGCGGCAGTCATGCCCAGAACTGCGCCGCACAGGGCCCCCACGGCGGTGAGGGTGACCGCTTCGAGCAAAAACAGATTACGGATGTCCCGCTGGCGTGCGCCCAAGGCCATGCGGATGCCGATCTCACGGCGGCGTTCCGAGACGTTCATCAGCATCACGTTCATCACCCCGACACCGCCGCCCACCAGTGAGATTGCGCCGAGGGCCAGCAGCAGATAGGCGAAGGTGCGGCTTTGGCGGGTCATGCCATCGATCATTTGCTGGGGCACTGTGATGTCGACGCTATGGTCGGTGAGCTGGGGTTGCAGCGCGGCGGCGGCATCCTTGGCGATACGTTCCATGTCCTGTCCCGGCGCTGCGCGAATGATCAGGTTGTTGATCTGCGGGTTGGCGTAGATGCGGCGCATGCCCTCGGCGGGAATAAACAACGATTCGTTGGCTTGCACCGGCATCAGCATGGCCCTGGGCTGGTTGCGCAGGATGCCCACCACCAGAAACAGATAATCGTTGATACGCACACGGTCGCCCAGTTGCAGCGGGTCACCTGGCGCGCCAAGGGCCTGGGCGAGTTGGTCGCCGATCACTCCGTAGGTTTCGTTGGCATCGAAGGGTGACAGGAAGCGCCCCTCACCCAGCGCCAGGCGCATGGCGTCCTGGATGCCCGCAGTACTGCCGACAAAGTTGGCATTGGCGGTCCGCCCATGAAACACAATGGGCCCGCTGAACAGGCTGAGCGCGCCGATATGGGCAATGCCTGGCACTGCCTGCCGCACCGCGTCGAGGTCGAGCTGGGTGCGCATCGGCACGTTGCTGCTGCCCTTGGGCGGGAACTGGGCGATGAGGGTGTCGGTACCCATGTCCTTGAAAATCATCGCCGCATCCACCGCCGCGTTGTGGCCGATATTGATCAGCGCCACCACCGAGGAACTGCCGATGACGATCCCCAGGAGCGCCAGAATCGAGCGCTTGCCCAAGGTACGCAGGCTGATAAACGCTTCATGCAGCAGTTGGCTGAGGCTCTGCTCGACCCGCAGGCTCATGGGCGCCCGGCCTCACGCACCACGCCATTGCGCACCAGGATCTTGCGCTCCAGGCGGTCGGCAATGTGGGGGTCGTGGGTGACGATGATCAGCGTCACCTGTTGTTCACGATTGAGGTTCAACAGCAGGTCCATGATCTCTTGGGCGGTGGTGCTGTCGAGGTTGCCGGTGGGTTCGTCGGCCAAAATCACCGAGGGGTTGCCTACCAGGGCGCGAGCAATGGCCACGCGCTGGCGCTGGCCGCCGGAGAGGTCGGCGGGGCGGTGGTGGGCGCGTTCGGCGAGGCCGACTTGTGCGAGCATGCGCTGGGCGTGTTCCACCGATTCATGCCGCGACACGCCGCGATAACTCAAGGGCAGTGCGACGTTGTCCAGGGCACTTAGGCGGGGCAGCAGGTTGAAGCTCTGGAACACGAAGCCGATCTGCTGGTTGCGGATCGCCGCCAGCTCATCGGGGGTGGCGTTGAAAATATCGTGGCCGGCAAAGTGGTATTGGCCGCAGTTGGGCAGGTCCAGCAGGCCGAGGATGTTGAGCAGGGTGCTTTTGCCGGAGCCGGAGGCACCGAGGATACCGCAGCTGTCACCGCTGGCGATGGACAGGCACACGTCATTGAGAATGTTCAACTCTTGCCCGGCGAGCTGATAGCGCTTGCCGATGCCTTGCAGGGAAATCAAGCCGGGTTGCGCGGGGGTCTGTGTCATCATGACTACGCCTGCAGTCTCGACGGTGCCGACTTGCTCCCCGAAAACCCTTGTAACAAGTTCGGAAGCTGCCTGTACGCGTCACGGACTGGTTTTATTTCTTGTTTTTAAAATATTGTTTGAATAGTAACTGCCTTCCTGACGCTTCGCCAGCCACGGAGGTAGAGCGGTTTTCTCTCTCGAAGCGATTTCGCCGTCACCTGTGTGTGGCTCACAAAAATCCCATGCCTGGTCTCAAAAGCCCGGTTATACAGGCTTTGGAAGATATGGCGGAGTGTCACTACTTGCTTTCGACGGGCCGCCCCGGTATAAAAAATCAAATTATTTTTTAAAACAATATTTCCGCCGTGGAATCCATATGGTCGCGAAGAAACTCAGCGCTCCAAACGTTACCAAGACTCGACTGCTGGATGCGACAGAGGCTCTTTTTATCAAGTACGGCTATGACGCCGTGTTGCTACGGCAGATAACCGAACGCGCCCAGGTCAACCTGGCGGCGGTGAACTACCACTTCGGGGACAAGGACTCCCTGATGAAAACCCTGCTGATGCAGCGCCTGGAGCCGCTCAACGAGCAGCGCCTGGAACTGCTGGCGCGCTGTGAAGCCGAATCCGATGGCCCACTGGACTGCGACACGCTACTGGGCGTGCTGTTTGCCCCGGCCATGGGCCTGGAGCGCAGCGACCCAGCCAGCGGGGAAGGGCGTTCGTTCATCCGCTTCCTGGGCCGGGTCTACAGCGACACGTCGCCGTTCATTCAGGAATACCTCAAGGTCCATTACCAGCCGGTGTTCCAGCGGTTCTTCGAAGCCTTCGCCCTGGCCTTGCCGGATTTGCCACGTAATGAACTGGGGGTGCGCCTGCAATTTGCACTCAAGGCCATCTCCGGGGTCATGGCCGGCACCGAACTGCGCTTGCTGATGAACTCCATGAGCCTGGGCCGCCCCGCCACGGATGCCGAGGTGATGGCCAAGCTGATTACCTTGGTGTCGGCAGCGATCCGAGTGCCGCAGCAGAGTGCAGAGGCTGAAACGGCGTTGGCGAAGGTGCTGGATACCCAGCGCGCCATTCGCGAACAAGCCACACGCTGAAGCCAATCCTCAAACCCCTGTAGGAACGAGCTTGCTCGCGAATAACGTCAACGATAACGCGGGCATTCTGGTTAACCGCGCCGTCATTACGTTCTTCGCGAGCAAGCTCGCTCCTACAAAAGCGGGGCGTTTTCCAGCACCAAAAGGCAGGCAAAAAAAAGCCCGCTGGGGCGGCGGGCTTGATATGCAACGTTTGTAACGGATGAGGCTTCACACTACGTCTCGGCTTGTGAATAAAACGTGAAAAATATGTAAGAAGAAATGTGAATGTGCGGACATTGTATTAACGGCGCTTTTGCTCGCTGTATTACCTCTCGTCGCCACTGTCATCTTTGACAGCTAGACGCCTATCCCTTTCAAGCGTCTGATTTCCTTGTCCCATAGCCGTCAAGGCCCCAGCCAAGGAGTTCAGCCATGTCCAAATTACATGCCCCCGAAGAGCGCTTTCCGGTAGCGCGAAGCTCATCCACTCCCCGCAATGATCTCGACCCGCCGGCCTACTCGAACCCGGTGCTCAACGTGGTTGGGGCTGACAG